>DCTG01000023.1:0-127 GCA_002329245.1 Clostridiales bacterium UBA1446 | reverse complement strand
AGCCGTTCGGGCCGATCAGCGTCAAAATCTGCCCCTTATTGAGGCGGATTTCGATGTCTTTGATAAGAGGCTTTCCGTTATAGCCGACCGTAAGCTGCTTTGTGTGAAAAAAGTATTCCATTGTTCA
>DCTG01000142.1:2147-6489 GCA_002329245.1 Clostridiales bacterium UBA1446 | reverse complement strand
GGCATCTGCAACGGCTTCCAGGCCCTCATCAAATCGGGGCTTTTGCCGTTCGGTGAAATCGGCATCATGACCGAGGAGTCGGCCACCCTGACAAACAACGCCATCGGCCGCCACGAGAGCAAGATGGTGCGCACGAGGGTCGCCTCGGTCATGTCGCCATGGCTGTCGGCCTGCAAGGTGGACGAGATCTACGCCATCCCGATCTCCCACGGCGAGGGGCGGCTTGTGGCGAAGCCGGAGCTTTTGGCTCGCCTTGAAGCGGCCGGACAGATTGCAACGCAGTATGTCGACTTGAATAATGAGGTGACGATGGACATCGACTTTGCGCCCAACAGCTCCATTTGCGCCATCGAGGGCATTACGAGCCCCGACGGGCGCGTGTTGGGGAAAATGGCTCATTCGGAGCGTTCGGGGCCCTGGGTGGCGAAAAACATTCCCGGCTGCAAGTATCAGCCCATCTTCGAGGGCGGCGCGGCGTATTTCCGATAGGAAGGCGCATAGGGTTTCCCGCGCGCAGGAGGATTAACAGGAAAAAGGAAAGGCGCGCCGGGAGCGGCGCGCCTTAACTGTTGCGGAAGACAAGAAACTGTTTATTGGGTTTCGGATATTACGAAATAAGACGGAAGAAACATGCATCGCTTGTGACTTTTCTTGTTCCGGCAAGAAAAGTCACCAAAAGCACCTGCATAGGAGAGGGGTTCCGATTCCCCTCTCCTATGTGCCTCTCCCAACGGCACAATCAGGGGGGANNGACAGCTCCCCTCGAGGGGAGCCTGTTTGCCGCTCCGGCAGGAATACAGTCCCCGTATCTTAGACAGGAGAACCGTTCCCGTGTCTTTGGCGTAGTTGTCTGAGACGTGGGTTAGACGTAAAAGCTGTGGTTCCCGATGGTTCCGACGTAGGAGCAGTTGCTCACAATCCAGGCCCCCGGAGACTTCCGGCTGTTGAAGAAATAAAGGCTCTTTCCCACGGTCCGGTATCCTTCCAGGCAAAGCTTGGCCGCCGCGACGGATTCCTGATCCGGCGTGTTGTAGATCGCCCCGCTGGACGCGGGCGTGAACTGGACGCCGTAGTTTTTATCAAAGATAACATCGTAGACGCTGTTCGGATACTTGGGGCTCGCCACACGGTTGAGCACCACGTTCCCCACGGCGATTTTGCCTTCCAAGGGCTCGCCCTCGCTTTCCGCGAAGATGATGCGGGACAGCCAGTAGAGATCGTCGCCGTTATATACGGCGGAGGCGTGCGGGAGCGGTTTTCCCGGCGCGGATACCGAAACCGCTTTCGCGATCGGATCCCACTCCACATCGGCTCCGTATGCCTTGGCCAGCAGCCGGACCGGAACCATCATCCTTCCCCCGACAATAAGGGCGCCTTTCGGCATGTAGAAACAGCGCTCGTTTATGGTAAGATACCTACTTCCCGCAGTGACCCGAATATCCACGGAAGGACTCACCACACGGGCCGACCTGCTTTTTGCGTCCCAGGTTACGGCGCCGCCGGCGGAGACGGCCTCGCAAAACGCGCGCAGGGGCACATAGGTCGTTCCTTCGATCAGAAGCGGCGCGACGTCGGAGGCAAGCGGCCGCCGCTGCACGGANNACACGGATACCTGCACGACAGCTCCCGCTCCGGACGCGGCCGCCGCGGAAAAAGCCCCCTGCGAGGCGACAAGCGCGCATATCATAAGCAGCAGCGCTATCAATTTTTTCATGACCTTCACATCCTCTCAAAATCTTGTAACTATTTGTTACTATTTTAACGGCGCATCTCCCATCCCGCAACCTGTAACTTTTGACAGGATCGGTGCATAAAAGCCGGGCGTCCGCAAAAAATGAACGCAGGATACAAGTCGTTGGAGGGATTTTTTTGAAACCGGTCCGATGCGTCGGCGTGGCTGACAAAACGGGGGGATTGGCCGGCGCGATTGTGTCCGGTCTTCGTCTTTTCGGTCCTCTTCCCGCAGGGCGAGACTTCTCCACTCTCCTGATGCAGGTGGCCGACAGCCCCGTGCGGCTGCGGGAGTCGAATCCGGAGCTTCTGGTTCTTGCCGCGTCCTCCGAACTGCCGGAAGCGGCTTCTCCGCTCAGCTGCCGCCGCGTTTTGGTGCCGGGGGAGAAGGCGGACGCCGCGGCGCGCGTTTTGTCCTCCGAGTGCGCCGTGAGTTACGGCATGTCCCCAAAGGACAGCCTTACCTTTTCCAGCACGGCCCGGGAACGGTTGGTTCTCGCAATACAGCGGGAGCTTGTCACCTTGGACGGCGTCGTTTTAGAACGGCAGGAGCTTCCGATCCGGGCCTGGGCGGAAGCGGAGCTGCGGATTCTCCTCGCCTCGGCGGGAACCCTGCTCCTTCTCGGCGTACCGCCGGAGCGTATGATGCCGCAGCCGGATCCCCGCCCCTCCAAACCGTCTCCCCGCCTGTCATAAGCGAATATAGCGGGACATATACTTTTCCCAATGGGAGAAGTCGGGAGGGGGCGCACAGGGTATGGAGAGCAGCTGGAACGAGAACCGGGCGGAACTCCAGGGAACGCTCGCGGCGGAACCATCCTTTTCCTACGAAAGCCACGGAACCCGGTATTACCTCTTTCCGCTCGACGTCAAGCGCCTGTCCGGCGTATCCGACGTGCTGAACATCGCGTCCGCGCAGGAGCTTTTGCACCGGATTCCGGAAAACAGGGAGCTGCCGCTTTCCGTTTCAGGCGAAATCCGTTCGTTCAACAATAAAAGCGGCGTGGGAAACCGCCTGATCATTACGGTCCTCGCGCGGGAAATTAACGCCGGAACGGAGGCCTTCGTCAACCGGCTGCAGCTCACCGGCACGCTGTGCAAAGCGCCGATCCTGCGAAAAACGCCGCTCGGCAGGGAAATCTGCGACCTCATTTTAGCCGTCAACCGCAGGTACGGCCGCGCAGACTATATTCCCTGCATCGCCTGGGGGAAACTGGCGCGGGAGGCGGGCGCTCTGCAGGTCGGAGACCGCATCCGGATTGAAGGCCGGCTGCAGAGCCGAAGCTACATAAAAACGGAAGAGGGAATCGCGCGGGAGCGAACCGCGTTCGAGGTTTCCATCATGCAGCTAAAGCTCCTATAAAGGCAGATATCTCCTAGTATGCGCGAAAAAAACAAGTCTCAAACCGGAAAACCGGTTTGAGACTTGTTTTTTTCGGAGGCGGCGCCGGGGAGGCTCTCAGGGCGAAACGTTTCCGTTTACCACCCGTAATCCTGAGAGGCGTTTCCCGCCTGCCAAACCGCCTCATAAAAATTGGCGCAGGTCACGGCATAATACGGACAAAGCCACAACCCCAAAATCCCGAGCGTCAGCGGCGTCAGGAGAAGCCAGCCGAGAAAGCTCAGATCGAGCACAAAGGCCTGCCACTTGTATCCCCACATAAGCTCTTTGCTCAGCCGGATGGCGTCCAAGGCGCGGATCTTCGGATTGTCCGCCAGAATGTAGAGCGTCAGCCGGTACCGGTAGAAGGCGATAATGCCGGGGACCAGAAGAAGAAGCGACCAGAGAAACACGAAAATTCCCATCAAAATCTGAGCGATCAAGATTCTCGCCGGCCGCTCAAACCCGGTAAAAAAGCTTCGGATATCCGAACGGCGCCGGCGGGACAACCCCAAGGCGTATTCCGTGGAATACCCGTATTGCAAAATCATCTGGAAGAGCGCCAAAAGAATATTGAAAAAGACCGCCACCGTTCCCGCAAAGCCTCCGTAGATCTCTCTCCAGTAGAGCCAAGGGTCGTATCCCAGCTCAATCATCCCATAGTACCAGGCTCTCATTCCCGTGAAGGATTCCACAATTGCCCCGATTGCAAACGTAATCAGAAAATACACAAGCGTCGCTAACATAGGATGCGGCTTCGCCCGGCGCATGGAGTCTTTCGCCGCAAGCTTGATTTCCCCGCGCAGAATATACATACATGCCGCCTCGCTTTCTTTTTCCATTGTATTCGGTTCCCCGCGAAAGGAATCCATCTCCTGCCGGTTTCGAAGCATGCGCGAAAGTTCCCGGCGTATAAAAAAGACTTTGGCCGACCACGCTACCATAGGGGGATAACGCTTGAAACTATCCAAAAAGGCAAAATGGGTTCTCATCGGCGGAGCCGCCGGGCTGGCCAACGGTTTTTTCGGCGGAGGCGGAGGTATGATTCTTGTGCCGCTGCTGCACCGCTGGACAGGCCTTGAGGAAAAAAACTGTTTTGCCACATCCGTGGCGATTACGTTTCTGCTCTGCGCGGTTTCCGCCACCGTTTACCTGATGCGGGACGGGCTTGTTCTATCCGACGCGCTGCCCTATTTAACCGGAGGGCTGTTCGGGGGCTATCTCGGCGGG
>DCTG01000142.1:0-2112 GCA_002329245.1 Clostridiales bacterium UBA1446 | reverse complement strand
ATCGGCGGCGGCACGCTGCTGCTGATTTACCTCGCTCTGCTTGCCGGGGTCGAGCAGCACGCGGCGCAGGGAATCAATTTGGCGTACTTTCTGACCGCGGCGGCGGCGGCTCTGTACTGGCATATCCGAAACGGTTATGTGGAAAAAAGAGCCGTTTTGTTTGCCGCGGGCGCCGGCATGCTCACCACCGCGCTTTCCTCCTGGGCGGCCATGCAGACGGATACGCATCTGCNNTTGGCCTGTTTCTCATTTATATCGCGCTTTCCATGCTGTTCCCGCGCAAAAAGGACAAAAGGTAAACGGGCGGCCGCGCCTTACAAAAACAGACAAAACAGAATCGGGAGAAAAATGGCCGGGACATAATTCATGATCCTCAGCTTTGTGATGCCCATGATATTAAACGCCAGCCCGGCCAAGATCAGGCTTCCCACGCAGGTCATTTCCCCGATGGTCCTCTCGCTCAGAAACGGCGCGACCCATTGGGCCAAAAGCGTAATGGAACCCTGATACAAAAGCACGCACAGGGACGAGAGAAGAACGCCGGCCCCCATGGCTGAGGCAAAGAGAATCGCGGCGACAAAGTCCAACATGGACTTGTTAAAGAGCATGGTATGGTCGCCCGCCAGCCCGCTTTGCATCGCGCCGACAATTGCCATCGCGCCGACGCAAAACAACAGGCTTCCGTTTACAAAGCCTTCCGCAACCGTCGTCTTGCCGTCACCGCTCCGGAATCTTGTTTCCGCAAGCTGACCCAGCCGGCTAAGCTTCCCCTCCAAGTCGATCCCCTCGCCGATCAGACTGCCGAACACCATGGAGAGGATCAAAATCAGGGTGTCGCAGCCGCCGAAAAGCCCGGATATCCCGATATACAGCGTACAGAGCCCGAGGCCCTTCATCATCGTGTCACCCAGCCGCTGCGGCAGCCCCTTCTTGAGCATAAGCCCGATGGCCCCGCCTAAAAGGATCGCGGCCGTATTGACAAGAGTACCTAACATGTACGCAGTTCAACCCATTTCTTATAAGTATTGGCGGTCATTCCGCCAGCTTCAGCACGGCGGAGAGGACAGCCGCGGCGGCGGCGACGCCTATGGTGATAAAACATAAAATCCGCAGGAGCTTTTCCGTCCGGCGCAGCTTTTCGGCCAGTTCCGGACGGAAGGTCACCCCTTCTCCGCGCAGCTTTTTTTCAAACCCCCTCGCCTGGGCGGAACCGATCCAGAATAAAAGCGCGAGGAAAAACAGTGAGACCGACCAGATAAAACCCGTCATGTTCCTTTCTCCTGTTCCCGTTTATAGGTAAGGTATCCTTCGAGGATAAGCGACGCCGCCACGGCGTCCACCGTTTCCTTTCTCTTTTTCCCCCGCCGGCCCATTTCGGTCAGAATCCGCTGCGCGTCCACCGTCGTTTTCCGTTCATCCCACAAAATAACGGGAAGCCCGCTTTTTTCCCGAAGCGTCTGCGCAAACCGTTCGGTCTTCTGCGCCCGCGGACCCAAGGTATCGTTCATGTTTTTGGGGTATCCGAGCACCATCTCTTCCACCCCGTACTGCCGGGCGAGCAAGCAAAGCTGCTCCGCCAGCGCCTCCGGGCGCGGCTCGCGGATGGTTTTCACCACTCCGGCAAGAAGCCCCGTCGGGTCGGATATCGCGATTCCGGTGCGCGCGTCCCCGTAGTCTATCGCAAGAATCCGCATGGCGTTACCTCCGGTACTTGGGGGGTTCCCGTTCATAGAGGTTTTCCCCCCGCGCGTCTATCAGCACGATCGCCGGAAAATTCTCCACTTCAAAGCGGTGAACGGCTTCCGTTCCTAAATCCTCGTAGCATACAACCTCGCACTTTTTCACGGATTTGGCTATGAGCGCGGCCGCCCCGCCGACGGCTCCAAAATACACCGCGCCGTTTTTTACGATGGATTCCACTACCTCCGGGGAGCGCCGCCCCTTTCCGATCATGCCGCGCAGGCCGAGATCCAAAAGCCGGGGCGTGTAGGCGTCCATGCGCCCGCTGGTGGTCGGGCCCGCCGGGCCGCAGATTTGCCCGGGCTTCGCCGGGGCGGGACCCGTATAATACAGAAATTGACCGCCAAGCTCAAACGGCAGCCGTTCCCCGGC
>DCTG01000008.1 GCA_002329245.1 Clostridiales bacterium UBA1446 | reverse complement strand
CCGTAGTAGGTGGGGTTGTTGACAAAAATCGCCTTGGCGTCCGGGTTGGCCGCAATCGCCGCCTCCACCTCGGGCAGGGACATCCCCAAGGCGATGCCAAGCCGCTCGTTTACATGGGGATTGATATAAACGGGAAGTGCGCCGCAGAGGATCAGGGCGTTGATGACGCTGCGGTGCACGTTTCGCGGAAGTATGATCTTGTCGCCCTTTTTACAGACGGAAAGGACCATCGCCTGCACCGCGGACGTGGTACCGTTTACCATAAAAAAGGCGTGCGCCGCCCCGAAGGCCTCTGCCGCCAGTTTTTCGGCTTCCAAAATGACCGAAACCGGGTGACAGAGGTTGTCGAGCATCTTCATGGAGTTGACGTCGTAGCCCATGCACGCTTCGCCTAAAAAATCGGTCAGTTCCCGGTTGCCTTTGCCGCGCTTATGCCCCGGAACGTCGAACGGAACCACACGCGCGCGCTTCAGTTCCAGCAGGGCCTCCATGATCGGAGCCCGCTCCTGCCCGGCCCGGGTCACTCTTCCGTCCATTTCGGGTAAATGCTCATGCCGCTGAAAATCTCGATCATCTCCTGCCGCAGGTTGTTCGTTATCTGCAGCCGTGTCTTCGGCGGTAGCTCGTAAACATCCGTGTTGAACAGATAGTTTTGCAGGTCGACTTCCTTGATCAGCATTTTGGTGTGGAATAAATTGAACTGGTAGACATTTAAATCGATCGCGTCGTACTTTTCCAAGGTCTTGTCGTCAATATAATCCTGAATTGAGGTGATGCCGTGGTCCATGAACAGCTTCTTGCCGCTGATGTCCCGCGTGAAACCCCGGACCCGGTAATCCATGGTGATGATGTCCGAGTCGAAGCTGCCGATCAGAAAATCAAGCGTACTGAACGGCGTAATCTCTCCGCAGGTTGCCACGTCGATGTCCACGCGGAAGGTGGCGATTGCCGTGTCGGGGTGAAACTCCGGAAAGGTGTGCACGGTGACATGGCTCTTGTCCAAATGCGCCACAAGCGTATCGTTTGCCGGAGTCGGAACCATGTGCTCCTCCGCAATCAGGAATGTGACGCTCGCCCCCTGCGGATCGTAATCCTGCTTGGAGACGCTGAGCACCTGCGCGCCGATCATATCCGTTACGCGGTAGAGAATGTTCGTCAGTCTTTCGGAGTTGTACTGCTCGTCAATATAGGCGATATAATCGCGCTGTTCGCGTTCGCTCTTCGCGTAACAGACATCATAGATATTGAAGCTCAGGGATTTGGTGAGATTGTTGAATCCGTAGAGCTTGAGTTTTTTGTCCGGCATCGGCCTCGCCCCTTTCGAAATAATAAAAAAGCACAAGCGGAACCCGTATGACGCAACGTCACACAGACACTTGTGTTTCCTCAGCCACTATGGTTTTATTTATTACCGAAAAAAATTTTCGCTTTATTTATTGCATAATGCGGAAATTCAGAGCTTATATAGCAAGAACTACTTTTACCACTCTTATTGATCTTTCACAAGTGTACTGTGCCGTATGACACATGGTTTTCCGTCGCCAACTTATAAAATCCGAGCATACGCTCAATCAATAAGGCAACAAAGGTTGCCGACCGGCATTTGACCCGGCTGTCCGCGGCCTTTTTTCCCCTAATGCTAGTACAGCAATAAGTTTGGTCAAGTGATTCTTTGCATTTTGCTCCGTCCGGCCTCCCCGACCCGGACGCCGACCATTATAGCATTGATATTTTTAAATAGCAATATCTTAAGAATGCAAAATTTCGGGCTATCCGCGAGGCTTTTGTCGGAATTACGGCAATGGAAGGAAAGCCGCAGGAGGGCTTTCCTTCCATCTGCGCCGGCNNCGCCGCTTCCTTTGTCTCAATTTTTTTCCCGCGGAAGAACGCCTCCTTGTTCTGGGCTCGAGCAGGGCGGTTTGCCTCGGCGCGCCGTCCCAGCTTTCGACGAAGGGGAACTTAGGTTCGAAGCGGTGTGCTATCGGGCTTCCTCGTCCCCTTCCTCCCGCAGTACGATCCGGTTGCCGGGTTCGTGACGCTTTTCCATGATGTGCCGCGCCTTCCGGTTTTCCACGCTGTCGAAGATGATGGAAAAATCATAGTTTTCCGGGTAGAGCTCCTCGGCGGGAACCAGAAGTTTCAGCCGCTTGTGCATAATCCGATTTTTCCTTCCCTTCACCTGCACGCCGATCTCGCCCCGTTCGTTCGAGGGGGCGAAGACGATGCCGATTTCCTTGTTCGGATAAACCATAACGCTGTCTCCGATTCGGAAGGTAAGGCTGCGGGGCTGCTGCGCCTGCGGTTTCTCTTCCTGCTTTTGGAGTTTGGGCACGCCGGAAGGGGGGTTCTGCCGGTTTACTCCGGTTTCCGGCCGCATTTCCAGCGTTCCGTATGCTGCGGCATAGGCGCGCTCCAAGATATGCCGCGGCATGCCGAGCCGCCCAGCGATATGGAGGGCGCAGCTTTCCCCGGCGGCCCCGAGCTCGAGCCGGTACAGAGGCCGGAGGCTTTCCCGGTCGAAGGCCATCCGGGCGTTTTGAAGGCGGGGATGCTTTGCCGCGTAGTCTTTCACTTCGGGATAGTGGGTCGTAGCGATAAAGTGGCAGCCCTTTGCGCAAAGCTCCTCCAATACCGCGACGGCGAGGCCCATTCCCTCCGCGGGGTCGGTGCCGGAGCCGAGCTCGTCGAGCAGGACGAGCGATTCCTCCGTCGCCCTGCTTAAAATTTCGATGACATTTTTCATATGCGAAGAGAATGTGGAAAGATTTTCCAATATGCTTTGCCTGTCCCCGATGTCGCACAGGACTTCGCTGTGCATGGAGAAGGTGCTCTCGGATTCCGTGGGGACGTGCAGCCCGCTCTGCGCCATGAGAGACAGGAGGCCCACCGTCTTGAGCGCCACTGTTTTGCCTCCGGTGTTCGGTCCGGTGATGACGACGCCGGACACGTCCGGGCCGAGTACGAAATCCAAAGGAACCGCCGTGTCCGACGAAAGCAGAGGGTGTCTTGCGCCGTGGATTTCGATCATCCGGTCGGTGCTGACCTTGGCGGGCAGGGCGTGCATGCTCTGGCTGAGCTTTCCCCGGGCAAAGAGGAAATCAAGCGTTTCCATCGCCTCAATATTCTGTTTGAGCGCCGGGAGGTTATCGGCGATTTGCGCCGCAAGATCGTAGAGGATGCGGCGGACCTCGTTTTCCGTCTCAAGCTGCAGAAGGTCCAATTCCGTCCTGAGACGCCCGATCGCCTGCGGCTCGATGAACAGCGTCCCGCCTGACTGGGAAACGTCGACGACCGCGCCAGGCACGTCGTTCTTATGCTCACGGCGGACCGGGAGGGTTTGCCGGCCGTTCCGGAGGGAAACAAACTGCTCGGAAAACCAGGATTTGTTCCTTTGGAGAAGNNGTTGTTCAGCTTCGTCTTGATCTGATCGGACAGTATGGCGGACTCCCGCCGGAGATCGGAGAGCAGGGGGGAAGCCTTGTCGTCCACCTCCCCGTTGCGGATACAGCGGTCGATTTCCGCTCCAAGCGCGGGCAGGTCGTCCAGCGTCCTGCCGAAGAAGGCAATCTCAGAACCCGTTTCCTCCGCCTTTTTCAAATAGGATTTCATCCGGCGGCACGCGGTCAGAAAAGCGGAAACCTGCGTAATCTGTTCGGGGCTGAGCAAAGCATCGNNTTTGCAGCTGGGCCATCGGGGAGAGCGGAGGGGTTCCGTATTGTTCCATAATCCCCTTTGCCATAGTCGTTTCCTGCATCCGCCGGAATACCTCGCCTTCCCGCAGGGAGGGGCGCAGAGAAAGGCACCGCCGCTTCGCCTCGTCGGAGAGGGCAAAGGCGGCAAGGCGCTCCAAGATCATGTCAAACTCAAGTGAGGCATATACGTTCATAAAAAATCTCCTTTTACAAAAGAAAGCGCGGAAAGCAAGCCACACCAAACTCCGTGCAGAATGCTCCCGCGGTTAAGTCGTTTTACTCAAAGAAAGAGCGCGACAAGTACCCCTTGTCACGCCGCATTCAGAAAAAGACGATAGCGGTCTGTCGGGTATGGGTCAAAAGGGCAACACGAAAAACGGGGAAAAATCCCCGCGCGCCGCGCCTTTTGCAACTGTATTCAGTTGCAAAACACCATAACGGACAGAACCGACATAAAACACTACCTTCTTTTAAGGATTACCATCAGTGTAAAGCCAAACGTCCGGTTTGTCAACGGGTAACGAGAAAATCTGAAAAAACGCTTGACAAATTCCCTTGCGCTCCTTATAATTCATGATATAGGTAATAATAAGGAGCTATTGGGAATGGATAAAACATATTATACTGTGGATCAGATTGCAGACCTTTTGCATATTCATCCGAAAACAATCCAGCGCTATATCCGGGAGGGAAAGCTTCCGGCTCGGAAAATTGGGAAAAGCTGGCGCGTATCAGGGCATGACCTGAGCCGTTTTACCGAAAACGCGAAGGCCTCAAGCGCCCGAGCGGAAAACGAAGCCGCTTCTTCGAAGGACCGCGTGCTTGTGTCCGCCGTGGCGGATATCCCGGCGGAGGATCGGGAGGAAGCGACGCGCGTGGTCAATCAGCTCAACGCGGCGCTCAACGGAAAGCCTCCGGAATACGGACGCTCCGCCATGCACGCGCAGTTTCTGGAAGCGGAAGGGAAGGTGCGCGTAACCCTCTGGGGTACCGCGCGGTTTGCGGCCGAAATGATGGGATTTCTGTCGGCGCTGACGGAGGGGGAAGAACCATGATAAGGGCAATCGGAATTTTGGCGTTTCAAACGAAAGGATATCAGCTATGAAAATTGTTGAAAAAAACGGCTGCGGCGTCGCCGTGCTTGATTCTACGGAACGGATCCGCGGGGTGCAGGATTTCCTTNNTGACCGGATGGCGGACGCGAACTTCCGGGGCTGCGTCGGCATGGTCGTTTTCCCGGAAAGCTTGGGCGGGGACTTTTTTGACCTTCGTACGCGCTATGCGGGAGAAATCCTGCAAAAATGCTCCAACTACTGTTTCAGATTCGCCGTGGTCGGCGATTTTTCCCGCCGCGAAAGCAAAAGCCTCCGCGATTTTATATATGAATGCAACCAAAGAAAAGAAAGCTTTGTGTTCTTTCCGCGGGACCTGGAGAGCGCGCTGGAGAGAATGACAGTCTGAGCCCGGACGCAAAGGACAGGACCGGAGGAGATGAGGCCGCGGCAAAAAATGCCGCGGCTTCTTTTTGCAGAAGGATACTCTCACTGTTTTTCTTAATTACTTGAATGTTTGATCGAAATATCAAAATAATAAAAATTAATATTAATTATTTTAAGTTTATACTTGACATTATTGATTTAAAATGATACGATTTGCGCAGAGGAGGAAATTACCATGGAACATACTATGCCGTCTCTCTGTCCGGTTTGCGCAAACCGGCTGCATATTACAAAACTCACCTGTCCCGGCTGCGGCTCGGAAATCNNCTCGACGAGAAAATGCAGCGTTTTCTCGATGCGTTTTTAAAAAGCAGGGGCAATATCAAAGAAGTTGAGCGCACCTTGTCCATCTCCTATCCGACGGTGAAAGGTCTTTTGGAAGAACTGCTCCGGCGGCTGTACGGCGAGGAGAGCGAAAAGTCCGGACAAAAGTATTCCTCGGAAGAAATTTTCGACATGTTGGAACGAAAGGTCATCACCGTGGACGAAGCGGCGGCNNCCAATATGCTCAGCGAAGGGAAATTAACCGTGGAAGAGGCGGAAAAACTCTTGGACGTCGTCGGAACAAAGAGCCTTCCGGAAACGGAAGCAATTGAACTCAAAGACAGGAGAGGGCGCAAGCCGAAAAAGCTGCGCGTCAATATAGACGCCGGCGAACACTCGAAAAAGGCGAAGGTCAATGTCAGCATCCCGCTTTCTCTCGTCCGTACCTTCGGGCCCATCGTGGTGAAAAACCTTCCCAGCGAAGCGAAGGCGGAACTGGATAAGAGCGGCGTCGACCTTGCAAAGATCATAGGGGACATTGAAACGATCATCGCAGAGGCTTCGGAGGAGGATATCGTCAACATCGACACAGAGGGCGAAGACGCGGCGAAGGTGAGAATCTACCTGGAATAGATCGCATCATTATGCCAAGACAACGCAAACGCATTCTTGCTTTTCGATTCCTCCGGCGGCGGCTCGATAATGGCCGCCGCTTTTCCGTTTCAAGGCTCCCCTGTGAGGGGAGCTGCGCTGTCGGCGAAGCCGGCTGAGGGGTGCACGTCCTTTTTGAGTACAATCCCAAACATTGTACGAAATGTAGGACCCGATGCCCTCATCGTGCCGCCTTTTCCCCATGTCTATCTCCCGTTGAAAACGCTTTCGCTTCTTTCCGCACCGTGCGTAAAAAAATCATCCGGCGGGTTGACAGATTCCGACGGATGATTTATGCTATACGTATGAATAAATGTTCATATAATCATATGTTCAAATGAAGGAGGAACGCGCTATGGATGTGGAATCATGGGATCGCTGCGCGTGCACCGCTCTTCACGCGGAGAGCATACAATCGGTAAAGGAAAGCATGCCGGAGGAGGAAAGCTTATTCGAGCTTGCGGAGCTTTTCAAAGTGTTCGGCGACACAACCCGGATTAAAATCCTCTGGGCCCTTTCGGAGGCGGAGCTATGCGTCTGCGATATCGCCTCTTTGCTTGGAATGACCCAGTCGGCGATTTCCCATCAGCTGCGTGTGCTGAAGCAGGCAAGACTGGTCCGAAACCGGAAAGAGGGGAAAACAGTGTGTTACGCCTTGGACGACGACCATGTCAAACAAATCTTCCGCCAGGGTCTTGATCACATCAAGGAACTGTAGGCGAATAGGAAAGAAGGATTTCGTATGGAAAAGAATCCGGAATGCCGGGATAACGAAGCAGTCTGCGTTGCCTGCTGCGCGGTTCAAGAGGCGGCGGAAGAAGATACAATAAAGGCGCGCGGCCATTCGCCTGAACATACGCACGGAGAGCACGGCGAAAAAGCGGAGCTGCTAAGCCGGCTTATGCTTGCGCTGGGAGCCGCCCTGTTTTTAACCGCCCTCCTGTTCCGACTGCCGTTTTGGGCGGAAGTATGTCTCTACGCCGCCTGCTACCTGCTGGCCGGCGGAGAAGTTCTGCTGCAGGCCGCGCGAAACCTGCGCCGCGGCCGGATGTTGGACGAGAATTTTCTGATGGGGATCGCGTCCTTGGGAGCGTTTGCAATCGGGCAGTACCCGGAAGGCGCAGCGGTCATGCTTTTCTACCGGGTCGGCGAGCTGATGGAAGATCTTGCGGTCGAGCGCTCGAAAAAATCCATCGCCTCGCTCATGGACATTCGCCCCGATTACGCGAACCTGAAGACGGGCGGCGGAACAAAGCGCGTTTCGCCGGAAGAAGTGCGCGTCGGAGATCTGATTCTTGTCAAGCCGGGGGAGAAAATTCCGCTCGACGGCGTCGTTGCGGAGGGAAGCTCCTTTTTGGACACCGCTGCGCTGACCGGCGAGTCTATGCCAAGGTCTGTGAGCTCCGGGGATGAAGTGCTCTCCGGCTCGATCAACAAGAACGGCCTGCTCACGGTTCGTGTGACGCGGGAGTATGGGGAATCGACAGTTTCCAAGATTCTTGCCTTAGTGGAGGACGCGGCCGGAAGGAAAGCGCGTACGGAGCAGTTTATTACGAAATTTGCGCGGTATTATACTCCGGCGGTCGTAGGAGCCGCCGTCGCGCTGGCTGTTTTGCCGCCGCTGCTGCTTCCGGGAGCGGGCTTTGGCGAGTGGTTCCGTCGCGCGCTGGTGTTTTTGGTTGTCTCCTGCCCCTGCGCTTTGGTCATCTCCGTACCGCTGGCCTTTTTCGGCGGGATCGGCGGAGCCTCCCGAAACGGTATTTTGGTCAAGGGAGGAACCTTTTTAGAAGCGTTCTCGAACGTTCATACCGTGGTGTTCGATAAAACCGGCACGCTGACGAAGGGCGTGTTTCGGGTAAAAAAAATAGAAGCAGCCGGCGGGTTTTCACAAACCGAGCTGCTGAGGTATGCTTCGTATGCCGAGCGCTATTCGGACCATCCCATCGCGCAGTCGGTGCGCGCCGCGTACGGTGAGGGAACCGACGACGTAACGGTCGAAGCGTTCTCGGAAATACCCGGGTTCGGCGTTCGGGCCGTCGTGCAGGGAAAGACGATTCTTGCCGGCAACAAAGCGCTCCTGAAACGGGAGAACGTTTCCTTTGCGGAGGCGCAAACCTCCGGGACGGTCCTTCACCTTGCGGTCAACGGAACCTACGCTGGGGTTTTGGAGATAACGGACGAGGTGAAGGAGGACGGCAAAAAGGCGATGGAAGCGCTTCGCTTCTTAGGTGTTAAGCGGATTGTCATGCTGACCGGGGATGATGAAGCCGCGGCAAAAGCTGTGGGCCGCGATTTGGGAATCGAGGAAGTCCACTTCAGACTCCTTCCGCAGGATAAGGTGGAGAGGACGGAACTTCTTGCGCGGCAGATGCCGGCCGGGGGAAAACTGGTATTTGTGGGAGACGGTATCAACGACGCCCCTGTTTTGGCCCGCGCGGACGTCGGGGTTGCAATGGGCGGTTTGGGCAGGGACGCGGCGATGGAAGCGGCCGACGTGGTGCTGATGACGGACGAATTAGGCAAGCTTGCCGACGCCATTGCCATCGCCCGGCGGACGCGAAAAATTGCGTGGCAGAACATTGCGTTCGCGCTGTCCGTTAAGGGCATCTTTCTGCTCATGGGCGCCGGCGGCATCGCCACAATGTGGGA
Organism: Clostridiales bacterium UBA1446; assembly: GCA_002329245.1. Lineage (GTDB taxonomy): Bacteria > Bacillota > Clostridia > Oscillospirales > Oscillospiraceae > UBA1446. The sequence goes on along the minus strand of DCTG01000008.1, from coordinate 8,262 downwards.
AGCGGTGTTCGCAGACGTGGGAGTTGCGCNNGTTGCGCTGCTTGCGGTGTTGAACGCGCTTCGTGTGCTCAAACCGCGCAAGGCGGGGCAAAAATAGCCGTCCGGATAATAGAGAGATTTTCTCCCTTCGCGATAGGCGGAAAAAGAGGCGGTTACGCTTGTTTCTGCATATGCTCGATAATGTACTTGGAGAAAGCCGAGGCGCCTTCCGAGAGCTCCGCGCCCCGCAGATAAAAGAGGTCCACATCCCAGGTAAAGCCTTCGTCCTCAAAGGGGATGGCTACGGTTTCCGGCGTATTGAGCGCGGCGGATACGGTTTCCGCGGAAAGGCCGACGCCGCGGGTACNNGGGTAGCCTGTACAAGACGATGAATGGCGATGGCTTCTCCCACCCGGTATTGGATCTTCGGCGAAACGCCCTGCTCCCTGCAGCGCTCTAAAAAATTGTCCGCGCTCTTGAGTTTTTCGTCGACCAAAATCATGGGCAGATCCTGCAAAAGCCTGGTCGGTATGATGGTTCGTGCTGCTAAGGGATGACTCTTGTGCACCAACAGAACGAGTCTTTGGGAAAACACGCGGAAGCATTCGAATTTTTTCTGGTCGAGCGGTTCCAGACCGAAGCCGATTTCGGCCTCCCCGTTTTCCACAACCTCGTCGCAGGCCCGGTCCGCGTACTCCCGGAAAAACACCTGATAGCGGGGATGGGTCTCCTGAAAGCCCATAATATGCTCGGCGCCGAATTCGGACAGCACCCCCTGCGCGCCGGCGACACGAATCGCGTTTTCGTCGCTGTAATTTTCCTCAAAATATTGCCGGCACTGTTCGTATTCCGATAAAATCCGCTCCGCCCGTTCCCGGAAATATTCCCCGGCCTTCGTCAGGCGCAGGCCCCGAGGCGTGCGAATGAAGAGCTTGCAGGAAAATTCGGACTCGAGGCGGATGACCGCCATGCTCAGCCCCTGCTGCGATATGTAGAGGTTGTCCGCCGCTTTGGAAATACTTCTGCATTTGCAGATTTCCAGATAGTACTTCAACTGCTGGATGTTCAAGACAATCCCTCCGACGCTTCCTTTGACGGAAAAGCGATACGAGCCCTTTTCCGTCAAAGCGGTGATGCTTTATGCTGTCAAACAAATTATACCAACACGTCGCGTCCTTTGCAAGGATAAGGCCCGGACTGCCGGCGGCAGTCCGGGCCGTGTTTCGTATCAGTGCACCGTGACGGGCAGTCCCATCTCCTCAAGCAGCAGCCGAAGTGCGGCGACGGCTTCCTCCGTGGGCGGCTTTGCCTCCAAAACAACCTTGTCCTCGTCTAACCGCTGGTATTTCATAACGCCCATATTGTGGTAGGGGAGCAGCTGGATGATTTCCACGGCCGCGCCCAATGCGAGGCAGAAACGGCCCGTCTTCCGGATGTTGTCCTTCGAGTCGTTAAAATTCGGGATGACCGGAATGCGGATTTGCAGCTTAGCGCCCGCCGCGGCGAGTTTCTCCGCGTTTTCCAAAATGAGTTCGTTGGGTACGCCGATTACGGCTTTGTGCTGCGCGCTGTCCATGTGCTTCAAATCGTATAAAAACAGGTCGGTATAAGGCAGAGCCGCCTCCAAACGGTCGTATGGAACAAACCCCGTCGTATCGAGCGCCGTGTGGATATCCCGCTCTTTCAGAGCCCGCAGCAGCGCGGCGGTGAATTGGGGCTGGCACAGCGGCTCGCCGCCGGAAACGGTCACGCCTCCGCCGGAGGTCCTGTAAAAGGGGAGGTCCCGGCAGACCCGCTCCAAAATTTCTTCCGCCGTATAATCCGTCCCGCAAAGGAAAAGGGCCTTGGGGCCGCAGACTGCGGCGCAGGCGCCGCAGTTGTCGCAAAGTCTGCGATTGATGTGAACAAGCTGAATTTCCTCGTTCGTAACGGAATTGCGGGACATCCTGCCGGGAGAAACGGCGCCTTTCTCGCAGGCGTTTAAGCACCTGCCGCATTTCTCAATCCCCTGGCAGCGCAGGGAGATCCAGCTAAGCTGCGTGTAAAATTCCTGCGACTCCGGGCTGTGGCACCAGGGGCAGCGCAAGGGGCAGCCTTTGAGGAACACGGTGGTCCGGATGCCCGGCCCGTCCTGGATTGAAAATCCCTGAATATCATATACTTTTCCGGTTATTTCCATGTCCCGTCCCTTTCCGCCGGTCGGGGAGAGGTATCCCCCCGCCGGCTGAGCCGGGCGATGATCCGCCCGTACGTTTGTCCCGGCGGAAAACGGATTGCCGGGGCCAAAGGATTTCTCTTAAACTGCGGGAGATTTCCATATCGCTATGGAAATCTCCCGGCTGATCTTCCATGCCTTAGCTTCGTCTTGGCGCGCTATTGCAGGCAGAGCTCCGTGCGCCGGATAATGTCGTCCTGGCATTCCTTATAAACTTCCACGAAGTAGGCGGAAAAGCCCGCGATCCTTACCACCAGATCCTGATAGTCCTCGGGGTGTTCCTGCGCGGCCCGCAGAACGTCGGCGCTCACAATATTGAACTGCAGCTCCATCCCGCCCAATTCGAAATAGGTCTTCATCAGGGCGATCAGCTTCGCCTTGCCCGTTTCGCTGCTGAGCGCGGTGGGATGGAATTTCATATTCATCAGCGTGCCGTTGGAGTATTTCCGCTGGTCGATCTTCACGGCCGATAAAATGCAGCCGGTCGGACCGTTTTTATCCAACGTCTGCACGGAGGAAATGCCGTCCGAAAGAGGATCGCCCGCTCTGCGGCCGTCGGGAGTCGCTGCGGTGTCCTTGCCGTATACAATGTGGAAGGTGATGGGATAAAGGCCGGCCGTATACGGGCCGCGCGGGCCGGAGGCGGCGGTGACGCATTCGGCGAAAAGATCGGAGACCCAGGCGGCCAGTTCGTCAGCGTAGGGATTTCCGTTGCCGTAATGGGGGCATTCGTTCAGGATAAACTGTCGGAGATCCTCTTTTCCCTCCCAGTTTGTCATGAGCGCGTCATAAAGCTCCCGCGCGGTCACAATCTTTTTGTCGTACACGAGGTACTTGATTGCGGCCAAACAGTCGGTCACCGTGCCGATGCCCACGCCGGCGATGCCGGTGCTGTTGTATTTCGCACCGCCCTTCATCACGTCCATGCCTTTTTCGAGGCATCCGTCAATGGTGGCGGAGGCAAGGGGCTGCGGCATATGCTCTGCCGCGACGTACTCAAAGGAGTTTGTCAGGGTGACCTGCCAGTTGATAAAGTACGCGAACTGCTTCTTTACCGCTTCCTTCACGTCCTCAAAGCTTTCCATCTCATAGAGATACCCGGTGGGAAGCCCGGTTTGGGGTCTCGGCTTGCCGTCCGGTCCGGGCATCGGGTTATAACCGTTGTTGATGGCGTGCAGGAAGGCGTTGGCCATGTTCCAGTAGCCCTCGCCGCCGGTGCCGCAGCAGGCGGGCCAGCTGTTTCCGGTGCCCGCCGGTTCGACGCAGCCGATGAGGGAGTAGTTGTTGGCGTCTTCCGGAGACATCCCCCGGTCGAGAAGGGCGGGAATGATGACGTCGTCGTTTTCGAACGCCGGAACGCCGCCGGCAATTTTCGTAGTTTCCAGCGCGGCTTCCCAAAGCTCATCCGGCGTACCCTTATGGATGCGCAGGTCGAGCGGGGGATCGTGCAGGACCAGGCGCCCCGCGGATTGCAGCATCATGTAGGTTACGGCGTTGGTTGCGTCCTTTCCGTCTTTCGTGACGCCGCCCAAGGTCATCAGGCAGCCGCTCGTGTATCCCGCGATGGCGTGCGTGAGGGCGGAGGCCCAGAATTTGTTGAATTCCGCGACCTTCAGGAAGAACAGATCCATGATTTCCTGCGCCCGCTCGGGGGTGGTCCGACCGGCGGCGATGTCGGCGTCGTAATAGCCGCCCAAATATTGGTCCACGCGGCCGAAGGAAAGGCCGTGCATATTGGCGTCCAAGCAAAGGCCGAGGTGATAGAAGAACATGCACTGCACGGCGTCGTGGAAATTCCGGCAGGGCTTTTCCGCGATCCAGCCGAGGCAGTCCGCCATCTCCAAAAGCTCCTGTTTCCGCTCCGGAGATTCGGCCAGACCGGCCTGACGCTCGCACTCGGCCGCGTACCGTTTGGAGAGGAGGGTCATGCCGTCGCAGACGATGGTAATTGCGCGGTAGAACTGATACTTCTCAATGCTGTTTCCAAACATTGCGCAGCCCAGTTCGTCCATTTTGGCCTGCGCCTCCGCCCGGATGCCGCCATAGCCCAGGCGCATGACTTTTTCATAGTCGGCGCAGAAATGGCCTACTGGCGTGCCGCAGTTGTGCTTATCCTTGAAAATCGTAACGCCGTTGCCGACGCAGGGGAAATACTCGTCCGGTATGTATTCGTCCACCTTGGCGCTGAGCGACTCCTTTTCCCAGAACTGCGCGGCGTCCAAAATCTTATCCATGTCCTCCGGATCGATGATATAGGGATCCAGGGGCCGGTTCTGCACCAGTCCGGCTTTGTAGTCCTCCAAAAACCAGTGCAGGTCGTTTTCGGGATACATGGCGGAGCCGCGGTAGGTCGAGGCCAAGCTGCCGACGATGACTTCGTCTTCATTTACCAGTACGGGCATCTTCTCGCACATGTTTTTGAAGTTCTTAGCCCGCTTCAGGATTCCCGTCAGCTGCGGATTTTCCCTGTAAAAGTCGGTTACGATAGACAGACGGGCCGTGCAGACCTTCGGCTGCGTCGTACGGTAGCGTTTGCGAAGACGGGTCACGCGCGGGGTCACGGGGCTGAGTTTGTACATAAATATCCCTCCCTGATGAAGTGATGCGTCATTGTCGCGTATGGATAACTCTGAAAGAGATAATAACAAACAATCTTAGCATCATTTGCCAAGGATTCACGCGCGGGGTATCCTGTATGACTCCGTTTATTGCGCCGCGGCATTTTATTGTAGCGCGTGCCCTGAGGAGGGGGCGCATGCGCTCATATCCGTTTAACAAATAGTATACCATAGAGCGGTCCGCAGCCGTATCAATTTTAAGTTGTCAGGAGGGGAAAAGAAAGTTGTAGCTTAGGAAATCCGGGCGCCGGGCATTGCCTTGCCCGGCGGCGGCTTTTTCTATCCGCGTACCTTGCGAATTCACATCGGCGCTTTCCGTATTCACTCCATATGCTCCGCGTGTTCCATGTGTTTGAGCAAAAACCGGTGCACAATATGGCTTTTTCCCCTGTGCTTGACATAAAAGTAACCAAAGACGGAAAAGAGCGCGGCGCCGATCAGGTTTACAATGAGGTCTTTCATCGTATCGAGCAAACCGATGTCGATATAGGCCGGCCACGGCTGCTCGTTGACGGAGACCTCGCCGATCACGATATGGATCGGAACGTTTTCCCCGTTCGGATTGAGCAGAACGGAATTAATCTGGTTGATGTATGTATCCTTCTGCATGTCGAACGCAAGCAGACGGTCCATTCCAAACTCAAAAATCTCCCACAGAACGCCGATGGTCATGGAAAAGCAGAAGGCGACGATGGCCACGAAGATCGGGGAGAGGCGGAAGGAGAAACGTTCGTTCTGGTTGAGGATGTCCACCAGGGAAAAACCGATGGCCGCTGCCAAAAAGCCGTTGGCTGTATGCAGGGCGGTGTCCCAGAAGGGATAGGTCACATAGTAGGAGCGCATCTCTCCCAATATCTCTGCACTGAAGATGAAGAAGAGAATGATGTTCTCCAAAGTGTCGGGGATGTCGATGCGGGTGTTGGTCTCGATGAAGGAGGGAACGGCAAAGAGCATGAGCGTCAAAATACACAAGAAGACGTTCTCATAGTTCTTGTTGAGCACCTGGGCGATGAGGATGAGGATGACCACCAGGCGTAGCAGGTAGTGTACAAGGCGGGCGCTGTCGCGCTGGACGATCATCTGTTTGAGGGTTTTCTTGACTGGTCTCTTCCACTTCTTCATACAAGCTATACTGCAGGCAGATGCGGGTGTGGTCAAGCATCGGCGTTCAAGAAAAATAACACTTGAACGCTCGGAAAGGATGGCTTATAGTTGAAGACAAGAGGAACCAACGATTCCTCAGCAGACAGGACTGAAAATCCAGTTAGTGTGTTGGTAACCATCAGACGACCAAGGGAGGGACTATAAATCTCTCCCTTGTGCTATGTATCGGGCTAGTCTCAAGTCGAAGGTCAAAGAATACCAGGACGTCAATATCTTTCTTGCTTGTAACCAACCTTATCTTATGGAGTGTGTCCAGTAATGCCTTCTCCTTAAAAAACAGCATTACTGCGCTACAATGAGAAACTCAAACTTCAAGCTACCTCTGATAAAAATTGTGTTCCAAATCGAGGAAGACAATATAAAAGGTATTATCATCCAACCGAGAATCCTGTCTGCAATGGCTCTTTGGTATTGTGAAACCAATAAGCCGTTTCTTTCCATCTAAACGGAATCTTGCCCAGTCAACATCCGACGGGACATGTGGAGGGTGACTGAACCCTGATTTTCGAGGAAAAGCTCCATAGATTTCAAGCATATGCTGTCTATGAGAACCAGAACCGACACATTGCTGTTGCCAATACTGTAATGGCTTCGCAGAAAATGCTTTAAGCTTCGTAAACAATTCTCGAAGGTTTTGTTCATCCCACACAGCAATATCTGTAGCACACTCTTGATTATTATCAAAATATGAAAAATTGAACTTACATCGCAAGGCAATATCTGAATCAGTATCTCCAAAAGTGAGTTGAGGGAAGTTTCGAAGAAACTTGTCTTTTCTACTGTTCTCTCCTTTCTTCATAGATTTGGAGTCCCCCCGAGTTTCCCAGTCTTGTAAATAGTTTCCAATGAACGATCATTTCTCACAATGTTTCCTGGAAGCTCATCAATGCGATACAGAAAGCTCTCATTTTCTTCTTTATTGACCAAAACAATTCTGTATTTACCCAGCGTATCCATTACTCCTGTATTATGAGTGCAGAAAACCAGCTGAGCATTATTGGTATTGTTTTCAGGATCAAGAAAAAGGTTCACAAGTTTCCCAAGAATATCCGGATGGAGGTTATTGTCGAATTCATCAATGAGGAGCACCCCACCGCAATCTAGAACCTGCTTATAAATTGAAAGTTGAGAGAAAAGTGAGCGTGTTCCATTTGATTCTAAATAGTATGGTACAGTGACATCACCCTGCTTGGTAGTATGGTTAAAAAATGGGAAGAAATAATCATCGTCTGTTGGACCTTTCAACTTTTCGATTGATACTCCATTAATTCCTGTATCAAATAAAGCTAGTTTTTCTCNNTTGAGATGGAAAAAACATTGGCTGTTTGTTCATTGTATTTAACTTCACCGGCAAAAGGATCAATATTGGAAACAATATGAGAAAAAAATACATATACCTCTTCTAACCCTCTGATTTCATACTGATGGGCAGCACTAAGCACGGATACATTTTTTCTAAGTTTCATCGTCTTCAATTCTTGGAGCTCTTTGATACAGTACTCAAGTTCCTGCCTCTTTCGAGAAAATACCTTGATTTTCCTCGATGCTTTTCTCTCCAGCGTTTCACTAAGTACTTCTGTATTCGTAAGTTCAACCTCATAATAGTACCGAACATCGCCAATGTTGAACTCCATAAAAAATGAAGAGGCTTCAGTACTAAATCCAAATGAGGTGACCGATAGACGTTCTTCGGGTTTATTGGAGAATGAATTGCAACAAAAATCCGAAACGAAGGTGAGAGCTCTAATAACATTCGTTTTTCCAGAAGCATTCGGCCCAATGATGCATAATACATTTGAGACATCCTTCCCTGCCGAAATAGCAGGTGGACAACCAGGACTCAGCTCCAATGACACTTCAAATCCTTCTTTGAAGCTCAGATAGTTTCTTGCACCAAATGAAATCAACATCGTAGATTCTCCTCTGCAGTATAGAGAATATGCCAAGAAACCATAAAACACAAGTCTTAACGCAATTTATTGTCTTTTTTGTCTAATAACTCAAATAAGACATGTGTTTTTTAGACTCGACAACTTCACAACGGAAGACATTTCCATACCTATCCGGAAAAACAACTCTCTTTAGGAGAGTAAGGAGACTAATTCACTTCTATTGAGCTTTTCTCCATCGAAGCAGTGTATTCAGCGTTGTACTGTGGTACAGCGGCACCAAGGATTGGATGAAGGGCCAATCCAATTGCATGATGGCTTCTTCTTCCAATCGAAGATCATCGAACAACAGCTCTTGTAGATTTTTCCTGCGTGTAACCAACCTTATCTTATGGAG
>DCTG01000067.1 GCA_002329245.1 Clostridiales bacterium UBA1446 | reverse complement strand
GAAAACGAGATCTCCAAGCTGGAAAAATATTTAGGCGGCGTTAAGGACATGAAAAAGCTTCCCGGCGCGCTCTTTATCGTTGATCCGCGCAAGGAACGCAACGCGATCGCCGAAGCCCGCAAGCTCGGGATTCCCATCGTAGCCATTGTCGATACAAACTGCGATCCGGATGAAATCGATTACGTTATTCCGGGAAATGACGACGCGATACGGGCTATCAAGCTCATCTCTTCCGTTATGGCAAACGCGATCACCGAAGGCCGGCAGGGCGAAGAGACTGCGCCGGCGGAAGAGGAAGCCGCAGCCGATGATTCCGAAGCGCAGGAAGCGCAGGGAGAATAACGTCGGCTGCGGAGCATGATAGGAAACGAAATTATCCGCCCCCATTCCGTAGGGAAGATTGAACTTAGGAGGAAAGAAAATGGGGTTTACAGCTAAAGATGTACAAACTCTGCGTGAGATGACCGGCGTCGGCATGTTGGACTGCAAAAAAGCGCTGGAAGCTTCGAACGGGGATATGGACGGAGCGATCACATACCTGCGCGAAAAAGGTCTTGCCGCGTCCCAGAAAAAGGCCGGGCGAATCGCCGCGGAAGGCGCGGTTGCCGCGATAGTGAACGAAAACGGCGTCGGAGCCGTCGTAGAAGTAAACAGCGAGACGGACTTCGTGGCCGCGAATGAGATATTCCAGAAGTTTGTTTCCGACATCGCGGCCCTTGTGGCCGACAAGGCCCCCGCCGACCTGGAAGCTCTGATGGAGCTTCCGTACCCGGGCAGCGACCTTACCGTCCGGCAAATGCAACAGGAAAAAGTCTTAGTCATCGGGGAAAATATAAAAATCCGCCGCTTTGCCCGTTACGACGGTGGCATAACCGTCGCCTATGTGCACATGGGCGGAAAAATCGGCGTGCTTGTGAATATGGAGGTATCGGACAATCTGAAAGCCAATCCGGCAGTTCTGGAATTGGGCAAAGATTTGGCGATGCAAGCCGCCGCCATGCGTCCCCTGTATCTGAAAAGCAGCGAGGTTCCGTCGGGAGATCTGGAAAAAGAGCGCGAAATTCAGTTTACCAAGGCGATGGAAGAAAACCGGCAGAAGAACATTCCTGAGGAAAAGGCCAAGATGATCGCCGAAAACATGGTCAAGGGCCGTATCAACAAATACTATGAGGAAATCTGCCTGCTCCATCAGCCCTATGTCAAGGAAAACAAGATCACCGTCGAAAAGCATGTTGCGGATACGGCAAAGAGCTTAGGCGGCACGATTGAGGTCAAAGGCTTTATTCGCTTCGAAAAGGGCGAAGGCATTGAGAAGAAGGATGAAAACTTCGCGGATGAAATCGCGAAACTGGTGAAATAACCCCTTTTTGAATTTCCTTCGGGAGGAATCCTTCTTTCCGTGCCAACTGGCAATAACGTTTCATAAACGGATAATACGGCGGCAGGGCGAAAGCTCTGCCGCCGTACTATACGGCGCCGCTTTCGGTTATACTTTTTGTTGGAAACGGTTTCTTCCCCTGAAAAAGTTTTCTGTAACCTCTTTGCAAAAGAGCCAACTTATATTAAAATAAGACAGATAAGCTTGAATCAGAATCAGGGGCTTTGGCCTTGCTTTAGAGGAGGTAGGCTTTTGGATACGCCTAAATACAAGCGGGTGCTGCTGAAAATCAGCGGGGAAGCGCTTGCCGGAGAAAAGGGAAGAGGACTTGATTTCGATGTGATCGCGCAGGTCAGCAGCGTCATTAAGCGTTGTACCGAAGCCGGCGTGCAGATTGGCGTTGTCGTCGGCGGCGGAAATTTCTGGCGGGGCGTCAANNAAGGACGGCGGCGGGAAAATGGAACGGACCAGGGCCGACCAGATGGGCATGATCGCTACGACGCTCAACTGCCTTGCGCTGGCCGACGTTCTGGAACAACAGGGCGTCGACGTACGGGTGCAGACGGCGATAGAGATGCGCTCGTTAGCGGAGCCTTATATCCGGAACCGCGCCATCCGCCATTTGGACAAGGGTCGTGTGGTCATCTTCGGATGCGGCACCGGAAGCCCGTTCTTTTCCACGGACACGGCGGCGGTCCTTCGCGCCGCGGAAATCAACGCAGACGTCATTTTATTGGCGAAGAATATTGACGGGGTCTACAGCGCCGACCCGAAGGTTGACCCCAACGCAGTCAAGTTCGACTTTATCACCTATGACGACGTGCTGGCGCGCCACCTGACCGTTATGGACGCCACGGCCACCTCGCTTTCCATGGATAACAGCATCCCGGTGCTTCTGTTTGCGCTGAAGGATCCGGAAAATATATACAGGGTCATTATGGGAGAGAATATCGGCACTATTGTCAAGGGTACAATCGTAAAGGAGGAAAAAAAATGAACGATACCGTAAAAGAATTCGATGCAAAAATGCAAAAAACCATCGACGTCATTGTCAGCGAGTATGCTTCGGTCCGCGCGGGCAGGGCGAACGCCGCCGTTCTCGATCGGATTACCGTGGACTATTACGGCACCGCCACGCCGCTCCAGCAAGTGAGCACGATTTCCTCCCCCGATCCTAGAACCTTGGTGATTCAGCCATGGGATGCTTCTCTTCTCAAAGCCATCGAGAAAGCGATCCAGAGCTCTGATTTAGGGATCAATCCCCAAAACGACGGCAGGGTAATTCGTCTTGCCTTCCCGCAGCTGACGGAAGAGCGCCGCCGGGAGCTGAGCAAGNNCAAGCAGGTGCGCAAATACGGCGAGAACGGAAAGGTTGCCATCCGCAATATCCGCCGGGACGCCATGGAGTACTTCAAGGATCAGAAGAAGAAGTCCGAGATTACGGAAGACCAGCTAAAAGACCTCGAGAAGAAGCTTCAGGACCTGACCGATAAACGCTGCAAGGAAATCGACGTCCTGACGGAAAAGAAGGAAGCGGAGCTGATGTCGGTTTAGCGGTTCTGCCCGGTCGGATCGGGAAATAAACATAATAGCGGAAAGGCGGATATAAGCCGCCTTGGCTTAAGTAGGTATAAAAATGGCATTTTTTAATAAGAAAGAGAAAGCAGCGGTTGATTTTCAACGGCTGCCCCGCCATATCGCCATTATCATGGACGGCAACGGGCGATGGGCAAATCGGAGGGGGCTGCCGCGGACGGCGGGGCATGCGGTCGGAGCGGAAACCTTCCGCACCATCGCTACCTGCTGCAAGGAGATCGGGATTTCCTATCTGACCGTGTTCGCGTTTTCTACGGAGAATTGGAAACGGCCGCCGGATGAAGTAAGTACCATCATGGGGCTTCTGGAAAAATATTTGGAGGAAGCCATTGAAAAAATGGTGGCCGAGAACCTGAAGCTGAAAATAATCGGCGACAAGGAGGCGCTTTCTCCGAAACTGCGTTCTCTCATGGAGCGGACCGACGAGCTGTCTCTGCATACATCCGGCATGCAAGTCAATGTGTGCCTCAATTACGGGGGGCGGGATGAAATCATCCGCGCCGCCCGCTCCTTTGCAAAGGATTGTGTCGCGGGAAGGGCTTCGCCCGCNNTCCCTTACGGCTGAAAGGTTTTCCGGCCTGCTTGATACGGCGGGCATTCCCGATCCGGATCTCATTATCCGGCCGAGCGGAGAAATCCGCACCTCCAATTTCCTATTATGGCAGAGCGCCTATGCGGAGTATTATTTCACCGATGTGCTCTGGCCGGATTTCAGCCGCGACGAGCTTTTCCGGGCAATTGCCGCGTATCAGGGCAGATCCCGGCGATTCGGCGGAATCGGAGGGGCGGTATGAAGGCGCGCATTTTAGTTGCCGTGGTTTGCCTGCCGCTTCTCTTGGCGGTCATCTGCCTGTGCCCTCCCGTTATTTTTGCCGCGCTCGTTTCGGTGCTGTCGGCGGTGGGAATCTTCGAGGCATTATGGAATACCGGCTTTGCCAAAAGGCCCGTCGTTGTGGGCGGCGCCGTTTTATTCTCCGCCCTGGTTCCGTTTTGGGTCTGCTTTAGCGGGTCGATCCTGCAATTTGGTATCGCCCTTTATCTGCTGGCCGTCCTTTTGTTCGGGGAAGCGCTCTTACGTCATCGGGTTACCACGCCGGAACAATTGGGCGGCGCATTTTTCTTTTCGATTCTGATTTCCTTCGGCTTGTCCTCGCTGGTTTATTTAAACGGACTGCCGAACGGTAAATTTCTTGTTCTCCTTCCGATTATCGTCTCATTTCTCAGCGACGCGGGCGGGCTTTTTACCGGCATGATTGCCGGGCGGCATAAATTGGCTCCGGAACTGAGCCCGAAAAAAACGGTGGAAGGCGCAGTCGGCGCCATCATTTACGGGATACTCGGCATGGCGCTTTACGGGCTGATCCTGCAAAAGGGATTTGGTCTCGCGGTGAGCTATCCCGCGTTCCTTCTCTACGGACTTTTGGGAAGCTTCCTCTCCATGATAGGAGACCTTTCGTTTTCCTATGTCAAGCGGCATTTTGCCATTAAGGATTACGGACGAATTTTCCCCGGGCACGGGGGAGTGCTTGACCGCTTTGACAGCGTAATATTCTGCGCGCCGCTCATCGCATTTTTGGTTCTCATCGTTCCGGCCGTTGCGGGCTGATTCAGGCGAAAACAGGNNCAGCCGCTGGAGGTTTCTATGCGTGAAATCGTAATCCTTGGTTCCACCGGTTCGATTGGAAGGCAAACGCTCGAGGTTTTAACGCACCTTGGCATGAGTGCCGCCGCCTTGACCGGGAACCGCAACACGGCCCTTCTGGAAGAGCAGGCGAGAAAATGGAAGCCGCGCCTCGTGGCGGCATATAATGAAAAAGCCGCGGCACAGCTTCGAATTGCGCTGAAGGACACCGGAATCCGTGTGGTTTCCGGGGAGGAGGGTCTTATAGAGGCGGCTGTGCTGCCCGGNNGGGCTTGGGAAAAAAATTGCGCTTGCCAACAAGGAAACCTTAGTCTGTGCCGGCGAACTGGTGATGGCGCGGGCGGCGGAAACAGGCGCGCGGATTCTGCCCGTCGACTCGGAGCATTCGGCTATTTTTCAGTGCCTCGAGGGAAATTCGAAGCAGGAGGTTTCCCGCCTCATTCTGACCGCTTCCGGAGGACCGTTTTTCGGGAAAACGCGCGGGGAACTGGAAAACGTGACGCCGGAGCAGGCGCTCCGGCACCCCAACTGGAGCATGGGCGCCAAGATTACGGTGGACTCCGCCACCCTGATGAACAAGGGTCTGGAACTCATCGAGGCCATGCATCTTTTCGCGATGGAACCGGACCGGATCGAGGTTGTGATCCACAGGGAAAGCATCATCCACTCCATGGTGGAGTACCGGGACGGCGCGGTTCTTGCGCAGCTTGGCCTGCCGGATATGCGTCTGCCAATCCAGTATGCGCTTACCTGGCCGGAACGCCTGAACTCTCCCGTAAAGGCGCCGGAATTTCTTGACATGCACCCGCTCACCTTTGCAAAGCCGGACCTGGAAACCTTCGGATGCCTTCCGCTGGCAAGAAAAGCGGCAAAGGCTAAAGGAACCTCCTGCGCGGTGCTCAACGCCGCGAACGAGGTGGCGGTGGAGCGGTATCTGCGGGGAAAAATCGGTTTTTTGGAGATTGAAGACTGCGTGCGGCGAGCCATTGATACGCTTCCGAACAAAGCGTCGCCCAATTTAGAAGATATTTTGGCGGCGGACGCGGAGGCAAGGGCAATTGCGCGCGGCGATTGTGCGATTTGAGAAAAGGAGCGCCAAGTTGTATATAATCATTGCGATCATTATGTTCGGCGTCCTGGTGGCGGTTCACGAAGCGGGCCATTTTTTTGCCGCGAAATCACTGGGCGTGCAGGTCAATGAGTTTGCCATCGGCATGGGGCCGCTGATCTGGAGCAGGAACCGGGGCGAGACGCAGTATTCTCTGCGGGCTCTCCCGATCGGGGGATTCTGCGCAATGGAGGGCGAAGACGAGGACACGGGAAACCCCCGCGCTTTTACCGTCCAGCGCCTTTGGAAGAAGCTGATCATTTTGGTGGCCGGTTCGTTTATGAACCTGCTCGCGGGCCTTATCATTATTTTGCTTCTCTTTGCGCAGGCGCAGGCTTTTTATTCCCCGGTCATAACGGACTTCATGGAGGGTTTCCCGCTTGAGGGCGAGGCCGGTCTGCAGGTAGGAGACCGGATCTTGAAGATCGACGACGAGCGTGTCTACGTGTACAGCGACGTACCGCTTTTATTTGGCAGGAGTAACGGCGAGACGATGGACCTTCTCATTTTGCGCAACGGGGAGAAAATCCGCCTCAACGATTTCCCGCTCCGGCTGCGCGAGTACCGGTATAACGGAGAAACCGCTCTGAAATACGGGATTATCTTTTCCGTGAGGCCCGCAAACTTCGCCGTTCGGGTACAGGAGTCGGTGCTGACGGCGGTGGATTTCATCCGATTCACGCGTATGGGAATTGTGGATCTCATCTCGGGAGCGGCCGGACTTTCCGATATGGCGGGGCCGGTCGGCATCGTGAGCACCATCAGCAGCGTCGGTTCCGAGTCGGCAACGACGCGGGACGCGCTGTGGAACGTCGCCTATTTTGCGGCGCTGATTGCCGTCAACCTTGCGGTGATGAACCTGCTGCCCATACCCGCGTTAGACGGGGGCAGGATCTTTCTCCTTTTGGTAGGCGGTCTCTTTACGTTGGTAACGAAGCGGAAAATCGACCCGAAGTACGAAGGGTATATTCATTTTGCGGGATTCATTTGCCTGCTTGCGCTGATGGCTGTCGTAACCTTCAACGACATCTGGAAGATTATTGGAGGCGTATCACCGTGACAAGGCAGGTACGGGTCGGGAATGTCCCGGTGGGCGGCGGCGCCCCGGTGTCCATTCAGTCGATGTGCACGACGCCGACGCACGAAATTGAAGCGACGGCGGAACAAATCTGCCGCCTGAAGGCGGCAGGATGCGACATTGTTCGTGTCGCTGTGCCGGACATAGCTGCCGCGAAGGCCATCGGTGCGCTGCGGGAACGCGTTGCTTTGCCCATCGTTGCGGATATTCATTTTGACTATCGGCTTGCGCTGGAAGCGGCAGCCGCGGGCGCGGACAAGATCCGTATCAATCCCGGCAACATCGGGGGAGAGGATCGAATCAAGGCGGTCGCGGATGCCTGCCGCGCAAAAAATATTCCCATTCGGATCGGCGTCAACGGCGGCTCTTTGGAAAAGCCGCTGCTGCAAAAATACGGCGGAGTTTCGCCGGAAGCGCTCGTTGAGAGCGCCATGAATCAGATTTCTCTGCTCAACCGCTTTGATTTTGACGATATCGTCATATCGCTCAAATCCTCAAGCGTGCCCGTTACGATCGCGGCCTATCGTCTGATGGCGGAGCGCTCGGAGTATCCTTTGCATCTCGGGGTGACGGAGAGCGGCACGCCGGCCATGGGTATCATCAAATCCGCAATGGGAATCGGGGGACTTTTATGTCTCGGCATCGGCGATACCCTTCGGGTTTCCCTGACCGCCGACCCGNNTGGAAGAAGTGATTGCCGCAAAGAAAATTCTGCAGGCCGCCGGTTTGCGGAAAGAGGGAGCGGAGGTCATTTCCTGCCCGACTTGCGGCAGGACAAGAATCAACTTGGTTGCGCTTGCCGAGGAAGCGGAGCGCAGGCTTTCAGGATGCCGGCTCCCCATTACCGTAGCCGTAATGGGCTGCGCGGTGAACGGACCGGGAGAAGCCGCCGCGGCGGATGTCGGTATCGCCGGCGGAGACGGGACGGGCATCGTTTTCCGGAAGGGCCGGATTGTGAAAAAAGTGCCGCAGGAGCACCTGATGGAGGCGCTGATGGAGCAGGTCCGGCTATTGGAGGCGGAGAGAGAACAAGCAGAAGGCTAAAGCCGTTACAACAAATGCGGGAGCGTTGGACACGAATGAGCAAGGAACTGAATTTGCCTTTTTATCATGTATTTTCCGATTGCATTCCGGACGGAGAATTGGGCCGGATACTGAAATCCGGTATCGTGCGGGAAATGACAATCGACAGCGGGCGGAGAGAGCTGCGGCTCACTCTGCTCTTTTCTGAGGCTGGGATCGAACCGGAACGGCTGCGGCCGGCGATTGAAGCGGCGCTTTGCGAGGTGTACGGTCTTTCCGGCGTTACATTATCCTTTGGTTTTGCGGAACCGGAAAATGCTCCGCAGGAACATGAGCCGGCCTGGGCAGAAAACGAGACGGAAGAGCGGACGGAAGAACGGACGGACGAGGAACGGGAGCAGTGCTGCGGCAAAGGGAACGGTCCGGAAGAGGACGAATTTGACGCCGCCCTCCGGCGAACCGAGGAGTACCGGTTAGCCGCCCTGCGGGAAATAAGCCTTGCCGAACCNNAAGGCGCTCTTGGGGCGGGTGGTAAACAAACAGCCGACCCCGATGCGGGATGTTGTTTTGGATTCCGCTCAGGTGCTTATACGCGGACGCGTATTTGCAGCCAACCATCGGGAACTGAAACGAAACGGCGCTTGGGTTATTTCCTTCGACATGACGGATTACACCAGCTCCGTCCGGGTTTCCAAGTATATGCAAAACGGAGAGGCACGCTCGCTCGCGGAGGCGATTGTTCCCGGCCTCTATTTAGCCGTGGAAGGAAGGCCGACGTTCAACCGCTTTGAAAACGAAATGACCCTCGACCCCGTGAATATCTTTCCCAGTGAAGCGCCGGTACGGCAGGACGTGTCGGAGGAAAAGCGCGTGGAACTGCATCTGCATACTAAGATGTCCGCAATGGACGCGCTCACCGATACGCGTGCGGCCGTGCAGAGGGCCATATCCTGGGGACATCCCGCAATCGCCATTACGGATCATGGAGTGGTGCAGTCCTTCCCGGACGCTGCGAAAGCGGCAAAGGGGAGGGAGATCAAAATTCTTTACGGCACCGAGGGATATCTTCTAAACGACCTGGAGGAAACCACCGCGGTCCGGGGGACGGATGACCAAACTTTCGACGGCGAGTTTGTCTGTTTTGACCTTGAGACGACGGGACTTTATCAAAGCGTCGATAAAATTACGGAGATCGGCGCGGTGTTGCTGAAAAACGGAGAGATTGTCGAGCGTTTTCATACCTTTGCCGATCCGGGTATGCGCCTGACGCAGCAGATAGCCGAGCTGACCGGCATCACGAACGAGATGCTGAAAGGGGCGCCTTCTCAGGAAGCGGCCCTGCGGGCTTTCCTGAAGTTCGCCGGAAACAGGGTTTTAGTGGCGCACAACGCCGATTTTGATATCGGTTTTTTGGAGGAAGGCTGCCGTTTGGCCGAAATTCCGTTTTCCCCGACGGTCGTCGATACGCTGACCCTATCGAGGAATCTGCTCCCGAAGCTGCAGCGCCATAAGCTCGATCTGGTTGCCGGACATTTGGGACTTCCCGATTTCCGCCACCACAGGGCAACCGACGACGCGGAGACGNNCGGCCCTGATCCTGCTCCGGCTTTTTGAAATGCTGAAGAAGAATGGCTGCGCCGGCGTTCAGGAAATCAACAAATGTCTGTCGTCCATAGGGGATACGGAGAAAAGCAGGCGCCCAACCAGGCATATTATCCTTTTGGCAAAAAATCAGCAAGGGCTGAGGAACCTCTATCGGCTGGTCACGCTTGCGCATCTGAAATATTTCCGGCGTCACCCGGTTATCCCCAAAAGTATTCTGAACGAATACCGGGAGGGATTGATTCTCGGGTCCGCCTGCGAAAGCGGCGAGCTGTTCACCGCTGTCGTTGAGCGGAAAAGCTGGTCGGAGCTTCTGCGGATTGCGGCCTGGTATGATTATTTGGAGATACAGCCGATCTGCAATAACGCCTTCCTGCTCCGAAACGGGAAGGCGAAGGACGAGGAAGAGCTGCGCGAATTCAACCGGATTATCGTCCGCCTGGGGAAGGAACTGGGAAAGCCGGTCTGCGCGACGGGAGACGTGCACTTTCTCGAAGAGGAGGATGAGGTTTACCGCCATATCCTGCTTGCAGCGCAAAAATACGAGGACTGTGACGAACCACTGCCGCTGTATTTCCGGACCACGGACGAAATGCTGCGCGAGTTTTCCTATCTCGGCGAGGACGTCGCCCGGGAGGTCGTCATCCGCAATCCAAACAAGGTGGCGGGATGGTGCGAACCGATTTCTCCTCTCCCGAAAGGGCTGTTCCCGCCGCGCCTGAACGGCTCCGCGGAGGAGCTGAAGCGGATTGTTTGGAGTAAAGCAGAAGAACTTTACGGGGAAAATCCGCCGCAGGTCGTCACCGAACGGATTGAGGCGGAGCTCGGGGACATTATACGCTGCAACTATGACGTGATTTATATGTCCGCCCAGAAACTTGTGAGCAAGTCGCTGGAAAACGGTTATTTAGTCGGCTCCCGCGGTTCCGTCGGCTCGTCTTTTGTCGCCTTTCTTTCCGGCATCACGGAGGTAAATTCCCTGCCGCCCCATTACCGCTGTCCGGTTTGCAAAAACTCCGAGTTTTTCCCGGCTTCCGAATACGGTGCGGGCGCGGATATGCCGGACAAGCTCTGTCCCCGGTGCGGTACGAAATACGAAAAAGATGGGTTTGATATCCCGTTTGAAACGTTTCTTGGGGTTGACGGAGATAAAATCCCCGATATTGACCTGAACTTTTCGGGAGAATACCAGGCGCAGTCCCACAGGGATACCGTTGAGCTTTTCGGGGAGGACCATGTGTTCCGGGCCGGTACGATCGGAACAGTGGCCGAAAAGACCGCGTTCGGTTTTGTAAAAAAGTACCTCGAAGAACGCGGCATGACCGTCAGCCGGGTGGAGGAAAACCGGCTGACTGCGGGATGCGTGGGTGTGAAACGCACCACGGGGCAGCATCCCGGAGGACTTGTGGTCGTTCCGGACAACATGGAGATTTATGATTTTTGTCCCGCCCAGCGACCGGCGGACGACCCGGAAAGCGATATCGTAACGACGCATTTTGAATACCATTCCATGGAGGACAACCTGCTGAAATTGGATCTGCTCGGGCATGACGACCCAAGCATGCTTCGCATGCTCGGCGATCTTACGGGCGTGGACGTGCGTAAGATTCCTCTCGACGATCCCGAAACCATGAGTATTTTTACAAGTTCCGGCGTGTTGGGGTTTGAGGACGATCCCATCCTCGGGCCGACCGGCGCCTGCGCCATTCCCGAATTTGGCACGCCGTTTGTCCGTGGAATGCTGCTTGACACAAAGCCGCGCCAATTCGACGAGCTTGTCCGGATCTCCGGTTTTTCCCACGGAGAGAGCGTGTGGTTGGGCAACGCGAAGGATCTGATCGGCAGCAATACCGCAACGCTTCGGGAGGTCATCGGCTGCCGTGACGATATCATGCTCTACCTGATCCGCTGCGGACTGGATAAAAAAATGGCCTTTAAGATTATGGAGACGGTGCGGAAAAAGAATAAGTTTCTCACGCCCGAAATGGAAGCGGCCATGCGAAAGGCAAAGGTTCCCGAGTGGTACATAGGCTCCTGCAACAAGATTCAATACCTCTTCCCGAAAGCGCATGCCGTCGCCTATGTCATGATGGCCTTCCGCATCGCCTGGTTCAAGGTGCACAGGCCGCTTGCATTCTATGCCGCCTACTTCACAATCCGGGCGAAAGCCTTTGATGCCGCCTGTATGACCTGCGGTATGGATACGGTCCTCCGGAAAATCAAGGAAATCGAGCGTAAACAGCAGGAGGCAACCGCGGTCGAACAGGATATGTTGGTGACGCTTGAGGTTTGCTATGAGTTTTATTTACGGGGCTTCTCTTTTCAAAGCGTCGACCTTTACCGGTCCGACGCGACAAGGTTTCAGATTGACGGCAATACCTTGATTCCGCCGTTCGTCGCTGTTACCGGTCTTGGGGAGACCACCGCGCGGGACCTTGCGGAACGAAGAGAAGGCCGGCGTTTCGTGTCGGTGGAGGAAATCTTAGCCACATGCCCGAAGGTCTCGAAGAGCCATATCGAACAGTTGCGCGCGCTCGGCGCTCTTTCCGGGCTGCCGGACACCAGTCAGCTTACGCTCTTTTAACGGCGAGAGAGCCGGAGACGTTTCCCTTTCTTGCCGGTAAACGCTTCAGACTTATGCGATCGGGAGAAACGGGGCAAAGGCGGAACGGATTCGGTATCCTTGCCTGAAAGGATAGATTGATAAGAAAGGGAAACGGTTTTATGGATTACCTCCGTCCTAATATGGACAGGGACAGGCTGCTTTCAATGAGCAGTTCGGCACTGGCGCATGTCGGCGACGGCGTCTATGAGCTTTTGGTGAGAACCTGGCTCTCGCTGCACGGGAAATCGACATCGCGCGCGCTTCACCGCGCGAGCGTATCGTTTGTCAGCGCCGGAGCGCAGGCAAAAGCGCTTCAGATAATTCTGCCTTTGCTGACGCAGGAAGAACGGGAAATTTACCGCCGCGGGCGCAATGCAAACGTTGGGGCAATCCCGCAGAGCGCCAGCGCGGAGGAGTACCATACCGCGACGGGGCTGGAAGCCCTGTTCGGCAGCCTTTATCTGCAGGGAAAAACAGAGCGCATCCAGGAACTTTTCGCGCTTATTATGGGAGACTGAGCGCAGAAGCGAAAGAAGGGGATTGTATGCCGCTGGACGCCATCGTATTGACGGCGCTGAGAAACGAGCTGGAGGAATCGGTCGCTGGAGCGCGAATCGATAAAATCCAGCAGCCCGCGCGGGACGATATCGTACTGACCCTGTATGGTCCTGCCGGAAACGTACGGCTTCTGCTTTCCGCAAATCCCGCCCGTCCGCGCCTGCATCTCATGAATACCCAGCGGGAAAACCCGGAAGCGCCGCCCATGTTCTGCATGCTGCTGCGCAAGCACCTNNCTGCATGCTGCTGCGCAAACACCTTGCCGGCGGGAGGATTGCGCATCTCCGGCAGCCCCCCATGGAACGCTTGTGCGAGTTATGCGTCGACGCGGTGAACGAATTCGGGGAACGGGTCCAAAAACGGCTTGTATTAGAGGCAATCGGCCGCCACGCGAATCTGATTTTAGTCGGAGAGGACGGCCGCATTCTTGATTGCCTTCGCCGGGTCGACTCGGAGATGTCTCCCCGCCGGCAGGTGCTGCCGGGGCTTTTTTATTGCCCGCCGCCGGCGCCGGAGAAACCATCCCTTGCGCAGGCCGGTCCGGAAGTGATAGCGGCGCTTCTGCACGAGGCGTATCCGGAACGGCAGGGTTNNTCAGGCGTATCCGGAACGGCAGGTTTCCGAATGGCTGCTGGATTCCTTTGGCGGCGTTTCCCCTCTGATTGCACGGGAACTTGCCTTCCGGGCAGGCGGTGCCGCCGATGTCCGGCTTTGTTCCTTAGACGAAAGCGGCCGCGCTGCGCTCCTGTCGGAAATCACCCGACTGAACAGATATATAAAGGATAATAACTTTACACCAATTCTTCTGATTCAAAACGGAGAGGCCTTTGATTATACCTTCTTTCCGATCCTGCAGTACGGGCCGGATGTGGAACAGGTGCGAGAAAAGTCTTTCTCCGGCCTGTTGGAACGTTTTTATGAGGAGCGGGACTGGAAGGACCGGGTACGAAAACGAGGGCAGGATCTTCGCCGGGCGGCGCAAGGGGCGCTGGAACGGACGCAGCGCAGACTGAACCTACAGCGCAAAGAGCTGCAGGAGGCCGCGCAGCGGGAGGACTGGAAGCGGCAGGGCGATATCATCATGGCCAATCTCCACCGGATGCAAAAGGGCATGACGGTTCTGCGGGCTCAGGACTTTTACGATCCGGAGGGAAAGGAATGCACGATAGAGATAGACCCCCTCCTTACACCGCAGCAGAACGCGGCCCGGTATTATAAGAAGTACGGCAAACTGAAGACG
>DCTG01000073.1:193-6343 GCA_002329245.1 Clostridiales bacterium UBA1446 | reverse complement strand
TCTCTGGATTCCACGGAGCAGGGACCGGCAATGACGGAAAAATGCCCGCCGCCGAACCGGGCGTTTCCCACTTCGACGATGGAATCGGCGGGATGAAATTTGCGGTTGGCGTTTTTAAACGGCTCCTGGATGCGCTTGACGTCTTCCACGACGTCCAACGCCTTGATCATGTCGATGTCGATTTTGGAGGTATCCCCTACAAGACCGAGAATGGTGTGGATTTCGCCTTCGCTGACATGAATCTCCAGTCCAAGGCTTTTCAGCCAGTTCATAAGGCGCTCCATCTGTTCCTTTTTTGTTCCGCTTTTCAGTAAAACGATCATGGTAAAGCTCCGCCTTTCGATTTGTTCCGTCTCGTTTTGCGGCCGGAATAAAAAGAGCCCCGCAGCGAATTCCGCTGCGAGGCTCCGTTACACACCGCGTTTACAATGCGGGCACCGATTGCCTACTATTTGCAGCAGAATAAGCCTTACCCAAAAAATAGGTAAAGCTAAAGCTAAAGTAATAAAACTGCGCTGCAATCTTGTGGCTCATATTAGGGGTGACACTCCCGCCGTTCAATTAATTTTGATTATTGTACCACAGGAATTCCCCGATGTAAAGATATTATTTTCCCTTTTTTTGGCGTTGGAAACGCCGGCTCATAACGATCTCGTCCGGAAAGGCTCCGGCATCCGCGTCCGGATCGGAGCAGGAGCCCGAGCCCGGAACCTGCCTTGCCGCAAAAGAAACGGCCGCGGATATGCCGCTTTCGGATTTTTGCAGGCGCCTTACCCCTCTGTTCCGTTTTTAGATTGCATCTCTCTCCCGTTTCGGATATGATATCGGCAGGAGGGGGACTTCATGATGCAAACAGCGGGGCTGATTTTAGCGGCCGGCCTTTCCTCCCGTATGGGTTCGTTCAAGCCGCTGCTTCCTCTATGCGGCAAGACCTTCATCGGACATATTATCGAAACCTTCCGCGCCGCCGATATTGACCCCATTGTCGTAGTAACCGGCCACGAAGCCTCCCGTCTTCGTGACGCGCTGAAAGAAACCGGCGCCCTGTTTCTGCACAATGAACGCTATGCCGAAACCGATATGTTCGCCTCCGTCTGCATCGGACTAAAGTATCTGATGGGGCGCTGTGACCGCGTCCTTCTGACGCCCGCCGACGTACCGCTCTTCTCCCTAGAAACGGTACGAAGGCTTCTGAAGACCGAAGCGCCGCTCGCCTGCCCGGCGCATATAGGCGCCGCGGGCCATCCCCTTATGATTGACTGTGCGCTTTTCCCCGAAATCACGGCCTTTGCGGGCGAGGGCGGGCTGCAGGCGGCTCTCAGCGTCTGTAAAGTCCCCCTTTCTCTTTTAGAAACGGAAGACGAAGCCGTTTTGCTTGAGGCAGACACACCGTCCGAGTATTCCGCCCTGTTGGACCGGAGCCGCGAAAAAAGCACTCCGGGCCGGGAGGCATGCCTTGCCCTTCTCCGTTCCCGGAACCTGCCGGAAAAAATCATCCGCCACTCCGTCGCCGTTGCGGACCGGGCGCTCGTTTTGGCAAAGGCCCTGAACGCCGCGGGATACCAGCTTGATCTCCGGCTCGTGGAAGCGGGGGCTCTTCTCCATGACATCGCGCGGCTGGAAAAAGGACACGACAAGGCGGGAGCGCGGCTCGTCACAGAGCTCGGATATCCCCATCTCGCGCCGATTATCGCCGCGCATATGGACCTGAATGTCGCCGGCCGGGAACAAATCACGGAGGCGCTTGTCGTGTTCCTGGCCGACAAACAGATCCAGGAAGACGTACCCGTCACCGTAGAACAGCGATATGACAGCCGTCTGCCAAACATCACGGATCCGGACACGAGAAAGCTTGTGCTCACAAGGCGCGCCGAAGCGCTCGAGGCGCAGGAACTGGTGGAACACGCGCTGCGCGGAGCCTCCTGATACCGCCCGACTCCCCGAAACGATACCAAAAATCAAAACGAAGACCGCTGCCTCCAAAGCGCAGCGGTCTTCGTTTGCTTATTGCCTTTCATCCGAGAAACAAATCACCGGATAAAATTCGTCCTGAGCCTCGGTTCCGGTTGGGGAGGCGTTATGCCGGCCAGGCGGCCAGCCTCGATGCAGCGAAGCATCCACGCCATGTTTTTTGCCAGCGTACGCAGAATCTGAAGCCCTTCCTCGTCCTTTTGCAGTTCCTCCGGATTCATACCGAAGACAATGTTCCAGTACTGAGAGGGAACGATCGGCATACCGGAAATCGGGAAATACCGGTTAATCTGGTCGAACGCCCCGATATTTCCGCCCCGGCGCGCGACTGCGACGGCGGCCGCCGGTTTGTAAGCCAGTCCGCTTTGCCCGTAAAAAAACCGGTCCATAAAGGATGTAAGCGCTCCGGACGCCGCGGCATAGTGGACGGGAGTTCCGAAAATAACGCCGTCCGCCCCCTCCATCCGGTCAAGCGCCTGATTGACCGTGTCCTGATAGCGGCACCGGTTCTTTTCCTTTTTCGCGCAGACCGGACATGCCATGCACCCCCGGATTGGCTCCGTCCCGATATGAAACAGTTCCGTCTCCACGCCTTCCCGGCCCAGTTCCTCCGCCACGACGCCAAGCGCGGCGAAGGTCGTCCCCCGCGGGTGCGGGCTTCCGTTGATCAGCAGCACCTTCATATACCTAAGCCTTCTTTCCTTTTACGAATGAAACGTCAGACAGGACTAAATCCCCTTCATGCTTATGCACAGAGGAGAAGCAAAATGCAGAAAAGGGCGGCTGATTCCAGTCGCCCCACTCTGTGTGTATCAAGTGCTTATTCGACAACCATCAGCACGGCGCCGGACTTCACACGATCGCCGACCGCTACGTTCACAGACTTAACGGTGCCGTCCACCGGACAGGGAATGGGCTGGGTCATTTTCATGGCTTCCATGCTGCCCACAACCTGCTTCACTTTAACGGCATCGCCGACCTTGACGTTGATTTCCTTGATGGTTCCAGGAACTCTCGCCTTAATTTCCATGTTTACTCCTCCTGATCGAAATAATATTTATATATATGAATGAAAACATATATAACCAAGAACTATGATGCCCGCGCGCTTAGGTCGCAATCAGGTAGATTGTGGAAACGAAAATACCCGTCTCGATTGCGCTCGTTATGACGCCGCTGATGTTGGCGCCCATGGCCACGTTCAGGATCATGCAAAACGGATTTTCTTCCTGCGCCGCGTGCTGAGCAAGCTTCGCCGTCGTGGGAACGCAGGAAACGCCGGCGATACCCACGACGGGGTTGTAGTCTTCCTTGCGGGCTCTATGGATAAAGTATACAATCCAGCCGCCGATCAGACCGCCGAGCGCCGAGATGGCTAACGCAATGATTCCAAGGATTAAAATAATCAGAACGGTGGGATTTAAAATCGTGGAAGCCTCGCAGAGCGTTCCGAGCAGCAGGCCGAGGAAGAAGGTGGAGCCGTAGGTAATGATGTCTTCCAGCAGATCCTGATAGGGCAGGACTTCCGCTTCCTTGACCGCCATACCGAGGAAGAAGGACAAAATCAGCGGAGCGGCGACAGGGAGCAGCAGGCAAAGCACCAGGCATACGACGACGATAAAAATAAACTTCGCCTTTTGGGAAACTTCCGGCACGTCCACGATCATGTCGATGCCGCGGTATTTTTTCGGAACAAGTAACTTGATAATATACGGATACGTGCCGTATGTCAAGCTCAGATACAAATATGCGATGATGGAGATCGGAACGAAAAGCTCAGGAGCTAACATCAGGGAGGCGAAAAGCACCATGGGACCGTCCGCGCCGCCGATGGTAGCGATTGCCGCCGCGGCTCCCGGCGCAAGGCCGAATCCAAGAATGCCGACCGCGAGGGTCACGAAGGTGCCGAGTTCGGCAAACAGTGCAATGAAGATACTGCTCCAGGGTTTGGCGAGCAGGAAGCTGATCTCGCTGCGCGCGCCGATGCCCATGAAGACCAGGCACGCGATGAGACCGTTGCTGAAGGTCAGGTTGTAGATTGGCTGAAGGAAGTTCACCTGCATGATGTTGACCAGCGCGTCCGGTGCTTCAACCAGGGGATCAAGGAAAATTGTGCCGATGGTTCCGCCTTCCAAGAACAAAACGCCGCAGTTCACGGCAATCATGCCGATTCCCATCGGAATCATAATAAGCGGCTCCAGGGTTCCCTTAAAGCCGAAATAAGCCAACAAAAATCCAAGAATAATCAGCGCTACACGGGCTATCGCAATGTTAGCCTCAACTTCAAAGAAAGTTGCGATACCGGGAAAAAGCTGTAAAACTGAATCAATCATTTAGGCATCCCCCTGTGGTTTTGTAAGAACCTTACTGATTAAAACGATGAGACCTACCACGATAAAGGAGATTAGCGCGGTCAGCCCGTACGCGAACAGGGTATACTGAATTACGCCCATAGAAATTCCTCCGTCTATTATCTTTTATTACTATATCTGATCGGATCAGAGCGGCATATTTCCGTGCCTGCCTACCCGTTTTTTCTTATTTTCCAAGATCTCAAGCGCATTTATCACTCTGGTCCTGGTTTCCGACGGCTCGATTACCATGTCCACAAAGCCCCGCTCGGCGGCGACATAGGGATTGGCAAAGCGTTCGCGGTACTCTTCAATCTTTTCCGCACGGGCTGCCGCCGGGTCCGGCGCCTCGCTGATTTCCTTGCGGAAAACAATGTTGGCCGCGCCTTCGGCTCCCATCACGGCTATCTGCGCCGTGGGCCAGGCAAAAACCTGATCCGCGCCCAAATCCTTGGAACACATGGCAAGGTATGCGCCGCCGTAAGCCTTTCGCAGAACGACCGTGATCTTCGGAACGTCCGCGGTCGAATAGGCGTAGAGCATTTTGGCGCCGTGCCGGATAATGCCCGCGTATTCCTGATCCGTACCGGGCAGAAAACCGGGAACGTCCACCAAATTCAGGAGCGGAATGTTAAACGCGTCGCAGAACCGGATAAAGCGGGCGGATTTATCCGAACAGTTCACATCCAGGCAGCCGCCCATGGAATAGGGCTGGTTGGCAATAATCCCCACGCTTCTCCCGCCGACGCGGGCGAAGCAGGTGATGATGTTGTCGGCGTACTCCGGCTGAACCTCAAAGAAAATACCGTTGTCCACCAGTTCGGCAATGACGTCTTTCATGTCATACGGCATGTCCGGGTTGTCGGGAATGATTTCATTGAGGGCGGGACGCAGCTCGTCCGCCTCACTTTCATAGGGCTGCACCGGCGGTTTTTCCTCCGCGTTGGAAGGCAGGTAACCCAACAGGGCGCGCACCTGCGCCATGCAGTCCTCCTCCGTCTCACAGCGAAAATGCGCAACGCCCGAGACGGTGTTGTGGGTGTAAGCGCCGCCCAATTCTTCGGCGGAGACTTCCTCTCCGGTAATCGCCTCGATGACCTGCGGGCCGGTAATAAACATCTGGCTTTCCCGCTCCACCATGAAGATGAAGTCGGTCAGCGCAGGAGAATAAACCGCGCCGCCCGCACAAGGCCCCATGATGACGGAAATCTGAGGTACGACGCCGGAATAGCGGGAGTTCCGGAAGAAGATCTGGCCGTAACCGGACAGCGCGTCCACCGCCTCCTGGATGCGTGCGCCGCCGGAATCGTTCAGACCGATAATGGGAGCGCCGGACTTTGCGGCCATATCCATTACCTTGCAGATCTTAGCCGCATGCATTTCTCCCAAAGAACCGCCCTGCGCCGTAAAATCCTGGGCATACACATAGACGAGGCGGCCGTTCACCTTGCCGTAGCCGCAGACTACGCCGTCGGCCGGAATCTCGCGTCCCGCCATACCGAAGTTATTGCACCGGTGCGACACAAAGCGGTCCAGTTCCTGGAATGTACCGGGATCCATCAGCAGATCGATCCGCTCGCGGGCGGTTTTCTTCCCCGCCGCGTGCTGCTTTTCAATCGCCTTGGGACCGCCGCCCTGAAGCACCTTTTCCGTTTTTGCCCGGAGCTCCAAAATCTTGTCCTGGGTACCCAACATTATCTCTCCTTTATTAACATGGGAAACGAATGCCCCGACTTGCTCAGTCTCTCTCGCTCAGTTCCAAAAGAACGCCGCCGGTCGCCTTGGGGTGCACGAACGCAATCCGCGCGCCGCCCGCGCCGTAGCGGGG
>DCTG01000073.1:0-186 GCA_002329245.1 Clostridiales bacterium UBA1446 | reverse complement strand
CAGGGCGATGTGCTGGATGCCCTCGCCGTTCTTTTCAATGAACCGGGCGATGGGACCGTCTTCCGACGTGCTCTCCAAAAGTTCCAGCTCACTGTCCCCGCAGGGCAAAAACGCAACCTTGACTTTCTGCTCCTCAACCGTTTCCGTCCCGGCGTTTTTCAGACCCAAGGTCTCTTCATAGAATTT
>DCTG01000203.1:444-28774 GCA_002329245.1 Clostridiales bacterium UBA1446 | reverse complement strand
CTGGAAAATATTAAATCGGTAAACGAAGGGCACGAGGTAAAAAGCGGCGGCTGCGTTTTCAAAGCCTCGGGGGACCCGGAGCAGATAATCCGGGCGGAAGAAACGCTGATGGGCGTCATAGGAAAGCCGTCGGGCGTCGCCACGGCAGCCGCGAACCTTGTCAAAACAGCCGGCGGACGCGTACGAGTGGTCTGCGGCGCGTGGAAAAAGGTCTCGCCCAAGCTCAGAGGCGATCTGCGCCAGGCCATAATGACCGGCGGCGCCGGGATAAGGATAACGGACGACCCGTTCATATACCTCGACAAGAACTACGTACGCATGCTGGGCGGCGTCAGCAATGCCGTCCATAAGGCCAGGGCCTACGACCCGGACAGGACCGTTTCCGTACAGGTCCGGGGAGAGACCGGGCCGGTCGGGGAAGAAGCGGCGGAGGCGTATCATGCCGGGGCAGGCATCGTCATGGTGGATACCGGGAAGATATCCGACCTGGAGGCCGCGGTATCGGCGGCGGAGGCCGGCGGCTGGCGCGCCAAAGTCAAAGTAGCGTTTGCCGGCGGCGTGCAGGAGCCGGACATCGAAGCCGCGATCAGGGCCGGCGCGGACATCATCGAAGCGGGCAGAGGCATCATCGACGCGCCCATACTGGACCTGAGCCTGGATGTCCTGCCGTCCGCCTATTGAGACCCATATTAATACGAAAGAAGGACGCAGCGTGGAGTGGGACCTGCTCGAAAAAACGACGTTCTGGATCGTGGATATAGATTTGGCGGACGCCAACCTGACCGAGGTCGCCTCCGCGGCGGCCGGCGCGCTGGGGCTGCCCGAGGATAAGGTCATCGTCGTGGACGTACGGCCGGGTCTGGTTGCCTTCGATATCCTCCAGCGGAAGGTGCGGGCCGACAGCGTGGTCGGCAGGGAAAAAGAGATACTGCGCCGGCTGTCCGAACTTCCCGGGGTCATGCCGGGACCCGAGGCGGCCGTGCATTCCGAAGGCGTGCTGGGGCTGATAGCCATCGACCCGCGCGAAGGGGAAAGGGTGCTGAAAGAATCCGCGCGGATGGCCGAAGATATCGCGAGGGCCGTGGTCAGGCGGGCGATGGTGTTCGCGACCGGCGCGGAGGTTATTGCGGGGAAGATAGAGGATACCAATTCCCCCTATATCATGAAGCAGCTGGAAAGCGCGGGCTATAAGGCCAGATTCGGCGGGATTCTGGAGGACGACGCCGAGTCGGCGGCGGTCAGGCTGGAGGGCGCTGTTCAGAAGGGGTATGGGCTTATCGTTACGACCGGCGGCGTGGGGGCCGAAGACAAGGACTTCAGCGTGGAAGCCATCCTGCGTCTGGACGCGGACGCGCATACGCCCTGGATATTGAAATTCAAACCGGATTACCACCGGCACCATAAGGAAGGCGTGCGCATCGCCGTGGGGCGGACGGGATTATCGTATCTCGTGGCGCTCCCCGGACCGCACGAGGAGGCAAAGCTCGGATGCGACCGCCTGATCGCGGGACTCCGGGACGAGATGGACGACGCCTCGCTTGCGGAACACATCGCCGGGGCCTTACGGGAACGGTGGCGCAAAACGAACAGCGGAGGACACGGGCATGGAGTATGAAAAAATAGCGACCCAACTGGTGGCGGCCGAGAAGGACCGTAAGCCTGTAGGCACGCTGACGGATGCCTACCCCGATATGTCCATCGTGGACGCATACCGCATCCAGCAGGCCATTATCGAGATCAAGCTTTCCAAGGGGCGCAGGATCATCGGGAAAAAGATCGGGCTGACCAGCCGGGGGATGCAGCAGCTCCTGGGGGTGAACGAACCCGATTTCGGACAGCTGCTGGACAATATGCTCATCCCCGAAGGCCTGCCGTGCAGCCGGGACGCGCTTCTGCAGCCCAAGGTCGAGGGGGAGCTGGCCTTCATCCTCAAAGAGGACCTGGAAGGCCCGGGCGTGACCATCGCCGACGTCTACCGCGCGACGGAGTTCGTGGTCCCGGCGTTTGAGATCGTCGACAGCCGCATCCGCGACTGGAAAATAAAGCTGGCGGACACGGTGGCCGACAACGCCTCCAGCGCCCGGCTGGTGCTGGGCAGCCGGATGGCGCCGGTCGGGGACGTGGACCTGCGCCTTATAGGGATGCTGCTGGAAAAGAACGGAGAAGCGGTGAACAGCGGCGTGGGCGCCGAGGTATGGGGGAATCCCGCCGCGGCGGTGGCGTGGCTGGCAAACAAGCTGTCCGAGTTCGGGCTGGCGCTGGAGGCGGGCGAGATCATCCTGTCCGGCGCGCTGACCGCGGCGGTGCCGGCAGAGGCGGGAGACGTCTTCACGGTTTCGTTCCACGGCCTCGGCAGCCTGAACCTGAAGTTCATATGACGGCCCAGGCTTAATGTGTAAATCTATTGTAAAGGAGTTTGTATAAGTTGGATAAGGTGAAGGTGGCCGTAATCGGTCCGGGAAACATCGGATCGGATCTGATGTTCAAGATCATGCGCAGCGAATACATGCAAATGGAAATGATGGCGGGAAGGCGTTATTCCGACGGCATAAAAAGGGCCGAGAGCATGGGTTTCAGGACCTCCATCAAGGGCATTGACGATATCGTAAAGGATGACAGCATCAAAATCGTTTTCGACTCGACCAGCGCGACCGCGCACTATGAGTTCGCGCCGGCGCTGAAGGAAGCCGGCAAAATAACCATCGACCTTACTCCGGCTGCGGTGGGGCCGTATGTCGTCCCCAGCGTGAACCTGGATCAGGTGTCCGACGAGCCCAACCTGAACATGGTGACCTGCGGCGGGCAGGCCACGGTGCCCATCGTTTACGCGATAAGCCGCGTGGCCGGGGCCAGATACGCGGAGATCGTGTCCTGCATCGCATCCAAGAGCGCGGGGCCGGGCACGCGCCAGAACATCGACGAGTTCACCCAGACAACGGCCAGGGCGCTGCGCGTCGTCGGCGGGGCGGAAACCAGCAAGGCCATCATTATCCTGAATCCGGCGGAACCGCCCATCATGATGACCACCACGATCTATGTTCAGGTCAAGAAACCGGACATGGAAGCGATAAGAGCGTCGGTGGATGCCATGATAAAGGAAATGCAGGTTTTCGTGCCCGACTACAGGCTCAGGGTGCCGCCGATCCTCGAAGGGGACATCGTGACCACCATCCTTCAGGTGGAGGGTCAGGGGGACTTCCTCCCGCGCTACTCGGGGAATCTGGACATCATCAACGCTGCCGCGATACGCACCGCGGAAAAGCTGGCACACAAGATGCTGCTTGAAAGGAAAAATTAAATGGCTGACAAGAAATTCATACATGTTGTAGACACGACCATGCGCGACGGCAGCCATGCCGTCAGCCATCAGTACACGGCCGAGCAGGTTGCTTCCATCGCAAAAGGCTTGGACGAGGCGGGCGTTGCGTTTATCGAACTGTCACACGGAGACGGCATAGCGGGGTCATCGTGCAACTATGGGAAATCGAAAACGAAAGAGGAAGACCTCCTACGGGCGGCAAGCGGCGCCATAAAGAAAGGAAGGCTGGGGGTGCTCCTGCTTCCCGGCGTGGGGACCATAGAGGACCTGGAGATGGCGGCGGATTGCGGCGTAAAGCTGGTGCGGGTGGCGACGCACGTAACCGAAGCGGATATCGGGATGCAGCATATCGGCGTTGGCAAGAAGCTGGGCATGATGTCGGCCGGTATGCTCATGATGACGCACATGGTGCCGCCCGAGAAGGTGGCGGAGCAGGCCGCGCTCATGGAATCCTACGGCGCGGACTATGTGAATATCGCCGATTCGGCGGGGGCCATGGTTCCCAACGACGTCAGGGAGCGGATAGAGGCGGTGACCGCCGCGGTGAAGATACCCGTCGGGTTCCACGCCC
The DNA here is from genome assembly GCA_002329245.1 of Clostridiales bacterium UBA1446. Lineage (GTDB taxonomy): Bacteria > Bacillota > Clostridia > Oscillospirales > Oscillospiraceae > UBA1446. Next base: position 24,884 of record DCTG01000203.1, on the reverse strand, counting down.
ACAACAATCTGTCCCTCGCTATAGCCAATTCGCTGGCGGCAGTGGAGGCCGGCGCCACCTTTATTGACGGAACATGCAGGGGACTGGGCGCCGGGGCCGGCAACGCGCAGCTGGAAGTGCTGGTGGGCGTGCTGGATAAGGTGGGATACGAAACGGGCATCGATATGTATAAGATCATGGACGTCGCTGAAGAGTTGGTGCAGCCCATGATGCACCGGCCGCAGGTTATAGACAACGTTTCCTTCATGCTCGGGTACGCCGGTGTTTATTCAAGCTTCTTGCTGCATACCTACCGGGCGGCCAAGCGATTCGATATCGATCCCAGGGATATCCTTGTGGAACTGGGACGCAGGGGAATGGTAGGGGGACAGGAGGACATGATCGTCGACGTCGCGTACCAACTCTCAACATCATAGGGGAGAGATGACAATGAAAACAGTTACCCTTTTGTCCAGGGTGGATGAGCAGAAATGCATAGGATGCCGCACGTGTGAACGGGTATGCCCTGTATTGGCGATCAAAGTGGTGGACCGCAAGGCGCTGGTGGACGCGGACCGCTGCCGCGGCTGCGCCAATTGCGAGCAGCGCTGCCCGACCGGCGCCGTGACCATGGTCCGGAGGGAAGCCCCCCTGACCATCGGCGTGGACATAAACAGCGTGGACTATGGAGAGATCATCGCGCTGTGCGAGAAGGCAAAGCTGCATCCGGAACAGCGCCTGTGCTACTGCGTGGGAACGCGCGCCGACGAGGTCGCCGCGGCTATCCTGCTCGGGGCCAGGACGCCCGAAGACGTGTCTTTGGTGACGGGAATGCGGACGGGGTGCACCATCGAGTGCATCCAGCCACTGCTGCGGCTGCTGGAGGCGGCCGGCTGCGAACTGCAGCCTCCGGAAGGGGGCTGGCAATGGTACGGACGGACGGCCACCGCTTGGGACCTTTCCGAAGACATCAAGCAAAAATACGACTCCAGAGGCTTTTATTTCGACGAGGACCGGGCGTTGTTTGAAAAGCTTGTTGAAGAGGGCAAGAAAGGGGGGGCAGGAGAATGAGAGCGCCAATAAAACCAATACCTCCGAAACACTCCCAGTATGGTATAGACCCATCCTTTGTGAAGACCCGTGCTGCTGAGCTTCCGGGAATCACCTCCGTGCTGTTAAAAGACCTTTTCCCTGACCTCCCCGATATTATTTTCCCCGGGGAAAACGGGCTGGCCAAGGTCAGGGAAGCGGCGATAGAGGCTCTGTCCGCCGTGGATATGTCCATGATCAAGCCGGAGCATTCGGTCAACATACTGGCCTCGCACCACGGCTTCACCCTGATGGGCGGCGAGCCGTACGCCGAGCTTATCAAAGCCATCAAGGACGTTATAGAGGAGCGGACCGGCTGCGGGGACATCCGCCTGCGCGCCGGCGTGGGCATGCGCTTCCGGGAGACCGAGGAATATATCAAGCGGTATGGGCTGGATACCTATTTCAACGGGAAAGCCATCGGGATAGCGCCTGTCGACCAGGGCGTGGCCATCGAAACCGAGATCGGCACGCTCTACGGGCTGAGAAAAGCGTATGACGCGGACTGGATCGTCCATTCCCACCACAGCGACGTGCGCGAAGTCCACTTCCACCGGCAGGTGGATAAGGCGGTAAAGCCTTTCGGCATGTCCTACGCGCGCATAGAGACAAGGTCCACCTACCATCAGAACCTCGGGCCGAGGGCCGCGAACTTTGTGGCACGCGCGCTGTTCGACTCGGATTTCGTGCAGAAAAAGTTCGCTTTCGCCGCGTTTCTGAACGTGGCGCCCAACGGCATCGTCGGCGTGGACGTGGACAACGACCTGTATGCGCTCAACGACAAGGTGACCTTCACCGGATGCCGGTATTACGGAAAGATCATGACGCTTTTCGGAGAAATAGACGAATGCATCGCGGTGCTCGATTTCCCGTGCCCCGTGCCCTACGTCTTTGCCGCCGGAGTCATCTATGCCAATTTCGCCGGCGCGAACACGGACCTCTACGACCTCGACGTACCGCTCATGCCGTATACATGGTACACGGAGGCCTTTTACGGCAAAAACGGAAAACCTCTCTTAAAAGATATCCCATCCATCAATCCGGCCATCAGGATGTGCGTGCACAACTATTCGTGGACCGGGTACCCTTCAGCGTTCTTTTCGGAACAGATCAATACCGTAGTGGTCGGAAAAGAACAGGCAGACCTTTTCGATATGGACCCCCTGAACATCAATTATATGGATTTCGCAGCCGTAATCAAAAGCACCGAGGCCGCCATGGATTTTGCCTATAAGGCAGCGGATACCCGAAAAGTCATCATTTTTGACGGCGCCATGAGCGGGATCAACGTGAGCGAGCCCCTTGCCGAGCTGCTTTTGAACAAGGCGCCGGCGGTGAGCGACAGGGTCGAGAACGAACTGCTGCCCAAATGGCTGCGCCAGCGCGGAGTACACGTATAAAACACTATGAACAAAAATCACGCAAGTGATTTGAACGGCTTTTCTTCTTCCCGGAAATAAAAAGGGTGAGAGGAGATGGTGTGGGTACCCACATGATGCGAAACGAAAAGCATTGGAAATAATATAGGAAGGAGGGCTGAAACTACCTGCATCTCAAAAAAGTGGACAAATACAAGACCGAACTTTCTGAAAACCTGGCCGGGTTGAGAAAGAAAAATCTAAAGTCTTAGTATCTGCCCACGAGGATCCAATACGTAAAACCAGTATACAAAACATGAAGACCATTTGCAACTAATGAATAGGGGCCTTTAATATGGGATGACGCCGAAAATATGCACCTTTTGATATTTTTTGTCGTCCGAAGGCTGCCTATGAAAAGGAAAGGATGCAGAGTATGAAGACGTATCTGAACTACATCAACGGGGAACTCGTTGCGGCGAGCACAGGCAAGACCATGAGCTGCATAAACCCTGCCAACGGCGATGTTATCGCTTACGCGCAGGAGTCCGACGCAAGCGACATGGAAAAGGCCATCGCCGTTGCCAACGAAGCTTTCCATGCTACGAATTGGCGATACAATTCGGCACTGCGAAGCACTGCGCTGATGCAGTATGCTAATCTTGTTGAAGCCAGGAAAGATGAGCTCGCGGAACTGCTTACGCTCAACAACGGCAAGACCATCGGGGAATCGCATGCTGAAATCGGTTCCTGCATAGACGGCCTACGCTACTATTCCGGCCTTGCCAGGAACGTATTCGGGAAGAGTGTGGTTCCGTCCGAGGATTCTTTGGCGGTGCTGGTCAGGGAGCCTATTGGCGTTATCGGCGTCATTTCGCCGTTCAACTGGCCCGCATGGCTGATGATCCGGGGAATGGTGCCCGCACTGGCAGCCGGAAACGCGGTGGTAGTCAAGCCGGCCAGCGTTACTGCGGCCATCTCAATGGCTTTGATCGAGATCCTGACTCAGGTGGACGGCATACCCAAGGGCATCGTAAATGTCGTGACCGGACCGGGCGGCAGCGTAGGTGAAACCCTGGTAAGCCATCCCGATGTTGGCTTGATCAACTTTACAGGGGATGAGCGCACAGGGATTAACATCTCTGAGTCATCCGCCAAGACCCTTAAGAAGCTTTCACTTGAACTGGGCGGGAAATCCCCCAACGTCGTATTTGACGACGCCGATCTGAGCAAAGCCGTTCCGGGGGCTATCTGGGCGTTCCTTTTCACTTCGGGACAGCTCTGCATGGCGGGAACGCGGCTTATTGTCCAGGATACCATCCACGATGAATTTGTCGGTCTGCTGAAAGCCGAAATTGAAAAGCTGAAGGTTGGGAACGGGATGGATCCGGGCACGCACATCGGTCCCTTGATCTCTAAGCCGCAGCTTGATAAGGTGCTGAAATATATCAGCATCGGCAAAGCGGAAGGCACGGTCGTCACAGGCGGAGGACAGCCGGCCGGTCTGGAAAAAGGCTTCTATGTGGCCCCGACTGTCATAACGGGACTGAAAGAGGACTCGGCTCTGGTCCAGGAAGAGATATTCGGGCCGGTGCTCGTCGTACAGAAGTTCAGCACCGAAGAGGAAGCGATCCGTCTGGCCAACGGCACAAGGTTCGGCCTTGCGGGCGCCGTCTGGACATTGGATGTGAACCGCGCAGTGCGTGTTGCCAGGGAGATCAAGGCAGGCACGGTATGGGTCAACACCTTCAACAAATTCTACACCGAAGTTGAATTCGGCGGTTACAAAGCAAGCGGCATCGGCCGGACGCACGGCGAGGAAGCGATGCTTGAATGCACGGAGATCAAGCACATCAACTTCGATATTAAACCGACTTACTTCTAAGCGTAACTTCGACAGCGTTACTTCTACATGCAACGAACCCAAAAACTAAGGAGGACATTAAAATGGCTTATCAAGGATTCAGAATCCCGAGAGACATCTTCTTTGGCTGGGGCAGCTTGGAGTACCTGAAGGAACTGGAAGGCAAAAAGGCCGTTATCGTTACGGATAAAGTCTGCGTTGGCTTGGGATTCCCCGAAAAAGTGCAGGCGTACCTGAAAGAAGCGGGAATAGACAGCGTCGTGTTCAGCGAAGTGGAAACAGATCCTTCCAGGCAGACCGTTAAAAAGGGCGCTGAATTCATGCTTAAACACGAGCCCGACTGGATCATCGGTCTGGGCGGCGGCTCCTGCATCGATGCTGGCAAGGGTATGTGGATATTCTACGAGTATCCCGATGCGAACTGGGATGACCTGTGGGTCCCCTTCACCGGCGTTCCCAAGCTGCGCAACAAGGCCAAGTATATCGCCATCCCCTCCACCAGCGGTACCGCGACCGAGGTTACGCTTGCGGCCGTTATAACCAACCGCGACGTGGTTCCCAATGTGAAGGACTTCACGCTTTCGTATGAAGTTACGCCCGATATCGCGATCTGCGATCCTGAGCTTCCTTCGACGATGCCGCCGAGGATCACCGCGAACACCGGGTTCGACGTGCTCGTTCACGCGACGGAAGCTTATGTTTCCCGGAATGCTTCCGACCTGACCGACCCCATTGCCCTGCGCGTATGCCAGATGGTCTTTGAATGGCTGCCCAAGGCGTATGCCAACGGCGATGACCGGTTGGCAAGGGAGAAGATGCATAACGCGTCCCTGATGGCCGGATTCACGTTCACAAATACCGCACTCGGTATCGTGCACAGCACCGCCCACCAGATCGGCGCTGAGTACGGTATCCCGCACGGGCTCGCGAACGCCATCATGATGCCCTATGTCGTGCAGTTCAATATGGCCGCCGCGGCAGACCGGTACTCCGACATCGTGAAGGCGGTCGGAGACTACGATGGGCAGACCTCGATCGAGGGAGCGCTTAAATTCGTTGAGTACATCCGCGATCTGCAGAAGGTCCTGAGCATGCCCACGACTATCAAACAGATGGGCGTCGACGAGGCGGACTTCAAGAGCAAGCTGGAAATGCTGGCCAAGAATGCGATAGCGGACGGCAGTACACCTCCGAACCCGAGGACGCCTTCCGTTGATGACATTAAGAACATCTACATGTGTGCATACAATGGCATTGACGTGATCTAACCTGCGCTTAATGAGAATTAGGGCGGGGTATGTTAATATTCCGCCCTAATTAAAATAAGGATACAGCCGAAATAGGATTGTGGGGTCTCTAACGCTCAGGGGAACATTGCAGGGCGGTGTGGGTGTTCCATATGATATCTCGGATGCATGGAGAACATATATTTGATGCTTTGGTCTTGACTGTAAACGCTTTATAACACGAATGCAAACCACACTTTGGGATGCGATTGCAATTAATTTTGGAGGCGGAGTAAAGTGTATCAATATACATTCGCTACCCCGACACGGATCGAATTTGGAGCAGGAACTGCAAAAAAACTCCCGGGCCTTATAGCGCAGCTCGCCTGTGAAAAAGTAATGATTGTGACGGATAAAGGCGTCGTAAACGCCGGGATTCTGGAGAAAATAACGCAAATAATCGAGGGAGGGAATATACAGTACTCTGTATTTGATAAGGTCGAACCTGACCCGAGTACGAGAATGATCGAGGAGATCTATCAAAAAGCGAAACAGGAAGATGCCGATATCATAATCGCTATCGGCGGCGGGAGTCCGATGGACGCGTCCAAGGGCGCGTGCCTGTTAATGAAGAATGAAGGCCGACTTCAGGATTACGCGGGGGTGGATAAGGTAAAGGTCAAGGGTATCCCCCTTATCGCCATTCCGACAACGGCAGGCACCGGGAGCGAGGTCACCATATTTGCCGTCTTATCCGACTTGGAAGCCAACACCAAGTTCACTATCACCAGTTCCCGGATCGCTCCCGACGTAGCGGTCCTGGACCCTGAACTGACGCTGACGCTGCCGCCTAAAATTACGGCCGCGACCGGGTTGGATGCGCTGACCCACGCGATCGAAGCCTACACTTCCTTGATCAGCGAACCAATCAGCGATGTCCTTGCTTTGGAGGCGATGCGGCTGATCTACCGGTATTTGCCCAAGGCGGTGAACAACGGGACGGACCTGGAAGCCAGGACAATGATGATGCAGGCCGAGCTGATGGCGGGGATGGCTTTCAACAATGCCTTTCTTGGCCTGAGCCATGCGATCGCAAGCCCGCTGGGCGCGCTTTTCCATATCCCCCACGGAGTGGCCAATGCGGTGATGTTGCCCTATGTCATGAAATTCAACTATTCGGCCGCGCCGGAAAAATATGTGCAGATGGCGCTTGCCTTTGGAATCGACCTGAGAGGCGGGGACCTGTATGAAAATGCATATTCCGCGGTTAACGCCGTGAAGATGCTTGTCCATTTGTGCGGTATGCCCAAAAAGCTTCGGGATATCGGCGCAAAGGAAGAGCTTCTGGATCAGGTCGCTAAGGATGCGCTGCTGAGCGTGCAGCTCAGGTTTAACTGCAGAAAGGCAACGGAAGCGCAAATAAGGGAGATAGTCGGCGACGCCTATTAAGCATTTTGGAGGGTCCTATGAAATATAAGTCAATGCGCGAATGGATGGCGCTGCTTGAAGCCAGCGGCAAGCTCAAACACGTCCGAAGAGAGGTCTCAAGGGCGTTTGAGATCGCCGCGGTCGGGAAAAAGGCTTGCGGGAAATACGCCGTGCTGTTTGATAACGTCAAGGACAGCAAGATCCCGGTCGTTACGGGACTGACAGGCTCAAGGGAATTTTTTTCATACGCGCTGGATGTCCCGATAGACGCATTGGCAGACCATTTCGAAAAAGCGCAGGCAAATCCGCAGGATTGCGTGTTGGTCGGGAACGACGAGGCGCCGGTGAAGGAGACCATAACGACGGACGTCGACCTGTACAGCCTTCCGATACCCGTACATCACGAAAAGGACAGCGGTCCGTACATAACGGCCGGGGTCGTGGTCGCCCAAAACCCGGAAACGGGCGAAAAGAACGTATCCATCCACAGGCTTCAGGTTACGGATAAAAACCATCTGGGGATACTGATGCTTCCAAGGCACCTGATGCATTTCCAGCGGATTGCCGAAAAGAAAAACCAGCCTCTGGATATCGCGATCGTGATCGGGCTGGACCCCATCGTGATGCTTTCGTCGCAGGCGCTGACGCCTCTGGGGCAGGATGAGTTCCGCATCGCGAGCGCGCTCTACGGCGAACCCATGGAATTGGTCAGGTGCGAGACGGTCGGCCTGGAAGTGCCGGCGCAGGCGGAGATCGTGCTCGAGGGCAGGATCCTCCCCAACGTCCGCAAGCCGGAAGGCCCGTTCGGGGAGTACCCCAAGTATTACGGCCCCCGGGAAGCTCGGGAGCATATCGAGGTAACCTGCATGACCAGCAGAAAACATCCGATCTTCCAGACCATCGTGCCGGCAACGCCCGAACACCTTCTGTTGGGCACGATCCCCCGCGAGGGAGGCATCCTTCAACTGGTGCGGCACGCGGTCCCGACCGTCAGCGCGGTGCATCTTACCCCCGGCGGCACAGGCAGATACCATCTGGTGATTCAGATGGAAAAGAAAAACGAGGGAGAAGCGAAGAACGCGATGTGCGCGGCGTTTGGAAGCAGTCAGGAAGTCAAGCATGTCGTGGTGGTCGATAAAGATGTCGACATATTTGATCCGATTGAGGTCAACTGGGCGATCGCGACACGGTGCCAGGCGGCCAGAGACGTCATGATCATCAGCGGCGCGTGCGGAAATAAGCTGGATCCGTCGACCTACAACGGACTGAGCGATAAGATGGGCATTGACGCGACTGTCCCGTTGGGGGAACCCGAGGGAAAATTTGAAAAGATCAGGATCCCCGGTGAAAACAATATCCATCTTGAAGATTATATATCTTGAAGCCCACCATCGCCTACGTCACCGAAACCGGCAGTATTTGTTTTTGAGGTGAACCCGATGCGAGAAATCATTGTGGCCATGACCGGTGCAAGCGGCGCCATACTGGGTATCCGGCTCCTGGAAGAGCTGGAGGAGATGCGGGTGAGGACGCATCTAATAATCAGCAAATGGGCGCAGCAGACCATCCAATGCGAGACACGGTACAGCGTGGAACAAGTAAGGAAGATCGCCTCCGTATGCTATGACGTAGACGACCTGGCGGCCTCGGTGTCCAGCGGCTCTTTCAAAAACGACGGGATGGTCATCGTTCCCTGCAGCATGAAGACCCTTGCCTGTATCGCGAACGGGTTATCGGACAATCTGATCTCCAGGGCTGCCGACGTAACCATCAAGGAAAAAAGGAGGCTGATCCTTGTTCCGCGGGAAACGCCTCTGAGCAGCATACATTTGAAGAACCTGCTTACGGTCTCGGATCTTGGGGCTTCGATCATCCCGCCGTCCATGGGATTCTATTTCAAGCCGCAGACGATAAACGATTGTATCGATTATGTTGTCGGGAAGATACTGGACAGTTTAAATCTGGAAAATGATTTGTTTAAAAGGTGGGAGTGAGTGGAATTTGCAATACTAGATGGTATACCCTCGCCGTAAAAGTGCAATGAACGCACACATCAAATCATTTATCAGCATTGATTATTTTCTGTGTTTAGCAAAAGGAGTGACGAAATAAAATGGCAGAAATATCGACAGCCAAATTGGATGAGTTTTTTAAACCCAGAGGGATTGCCATCGTTGGCGCGTCAGCTAAAGCAGGCAGTCCGAATCACCAAATAGTGATAAATGCAAAAGGGATGAGTCCAGACAGCAAGGTATACCCGGTAAATCCCAAAATGGATGAAATTGCAGAGCTGAGATGCTACAAAAATCTGCTCTCAATTCCCGAACCGGTCGATTTGATTGTAATGGCCGTAGGACCACAAAACAGTATGAGCGTCGCTAAAGAAATAAAACAAAGGCGCGAGGAAAAAGGCGATGCGGGTGCTGTTGCCGTAGTTACATCCGGATTCAAGGAAATGGGGACAAAAGAAGGAGAGCAGTTGCAAATCGATCTGATAGATACTATAAAATCCTGCGGCGGACGTATACTCGGGCCAAATTGCCAAGGGGTTGTAGATTTATTTAATGGTATTAACACGACTTTCACCGTACCGCCAAATACTCCAAAGGGCGGAGTATCCATAATAAGCCAGAGCGGCGCTTTTGCGACCTCGTTCATAAGATGGGCGAAGGATCAAAAACTGGTAGGTATAAACAAGTTCGTTTCCATGGGCAATATGGCTGATGTAGACTTCAGAGATTTGCTGAATTATTTGGCTAAAGATGAAAAAACAAATGTTATTTCAATGTATCTTGAAGGAATCAATGATGCACGCGGCATGTTTGAAATAGCTGCGGAAGTAACACGGACGAAACCGGTCGTAGCGATTAAAGCCGGAAAAACAGCTATGGGTACAAATGTGGCTCAAAGCCATACAGCTTCTATCGCCGGTAACAATGATATTTATGAGGGCGCTTTTAGACAGGCGGGAATAATAAGGGCTCAAAATGTTGCGGAATTTTATCATACCTCCAGGGTATTTGATAAGATGCCTCTTCCCAAGGGGAACAGAATCTGTATTTTAACTGTTATTGGCGGCCCAAGCACTATCTGTGTTGATGAACTTGTATCAACAGGCGATATCCAATTAGCGCATTTTAAAGATGAACTTAAACAAGAGTTGGCAAAGCATTTGTCTGCCAGCGCAGCCATTGGCAATCCTGACGGTTATATCGATATGACAGCTGCGGTTACACCTGTCATGCACGAAAATGTTCTCAAGCTGCTGCTGGAAGATGACAATATTGACGGCATTATATTTATGACTACACCGCCGGGCTTTATTGGAGATCAGGAAATGGCGGATGCTGTTATTGCCGCTTACAACTCGGTCTCGCCGGAAAAGAGAAAACCGCTGCTTTCCGTTTTGATGGCGGGCAACGCGGTAGCAAAGTGCAGAACGCTTATGGAAAGCGCGGGTTTGCCGACATTCGAATATCCGGATGATGCAGCCAGGGTTATGATAAATTTGGTTAAGTATAGTGCATACCGGCGGAGATTTGATTAAGGCCAGCTTTTCAGCAAAATAATTCTTAGTACTTAGGAGGGTAAAATGCACTGCCAGGATATAATAAATAAATGCCTTGCCGACGGGGATTCTGTCATTCCTGAACTTGAAGCACAAAAGATATGTAAGGCATATAACATTAATTGTCCGCCAACAAGTCTGGTCGCAGACAAGCAGCAATGTTTAAAAGCCGCGGAAGAAATGGGTTTCCCGGTCGTAATGAAAATATTTTCCCGTCAGATTGTTCACAAGTCTGATGTAGGCGGTGTTATAGTAGGTATCGCCAATATGGAAGATTTGGATCAAGCTTATGATAGGCTGATGTCTAATGTAAAAAAGAATTGTCCAACGGCAGAAATAGGCGGCGTTGTAATACAAAAACAAATGCCAAAAGGCATTGAAGTGGTTGTAGGAGCGCTGAAAAATGAGCAGTTTGGACCTGTTGTTATGTTTGGTATGGGCGGAGTGTATGTAGAGGTTTTCAAAGACGTATCTTTCCGCTTGGCTCCATATGACAAAGAGGAAGCGTTAAGGCAGGTTAAAGAAACCAGGGTGTATAAATTACTGCAAGGTGTCAGGGGGGATAAGCCTTGCGATATCGACGCTTTATGTGAGGTTATTGTAAATACGGGATTGCTGATTTCTGAACATCCTGAAATCAAAGAGTTGGATTTCAATCCCGTTTTCTGCTATCCGGACGGATGCGCTGTGGTAGATGCTCGCCTTGTTCTGTAACCTTAAACACCTGAACTAAGGTCGCTTAGGGCTATGAAATATCAATAAACTAGGAGGGTTCGAGATGGAACTGGATGTCAAGAAATTTGTCTCAGAGCTGATTGAAAAGTCAAGAATTGCGCAGGCCGAATTTGAAAAGTATAGCCAGGAACAGGTCGACCAGGTCGTCAGGGCAATAGGAAAGGCAGTGTATGATGCGGGGGAAGCCCTTGGGGAACTTGCAATGGAAGAGACGAAGATGGGTAATTATGCCCATAAAGTAGCGAAGTGCAAGAATAAAGCGATGGCTACCTGGAACTATCTTAAGGGCAAAAAGAGCGTCGGGGTCATCCGTTATCTTGATGATGAAGGGATCGTCGAGGTTGCCAAGCCAAAAGGCGTGATAGGCGTCATTACGCCTGTGACAAATCCCATTATGACGCCGATGCAGAATGCCATGATAGCGCTAAAGGGCCGAAATACGATTGTCGTTTGTCCTCACCCTTCTGCTAAAAGAACCTGTAAGGCAACAATAGATATCATGATCGCGGCATTAAAAGAAATCAATGCCCCTGAGAATCTGATTCAGTTTATAGAAGAACCGACAATGGAGCTATCCGCTGAAGTAATGAAACAAGCGGATGTGTGCATATCGACAGGCGGCGGCGGAGTCGTTAGGGCGGCTTATTCAAGCGGTAAGCCCGCTTACGGCGTGGGGGCCGGCAATAACCAGTGTCTCGTCGATACAGATGTAAACATTGCCGAAGCAGTGGATAAAATCATAACCGGACGGCTTTTTGACAACGGGCTTTTATGCACTTGTGAGCAGGCGGTCCACTGCCCTGCGGGCGCATATGATGAAATAGTGAAGGAATTCAAAAAGCAAGGCGCTTATTTTGTGGAAGACCCGGCAGAAGCCCAACGCCTTAGAGACGCGTGTTTCCCCGATGGAATGATAAATAAGAAGCTTGTGGGGAAATCTGTACAAGAGGTGGCGGCTGCGGCAGGAATTTCTCTGGGTGAGGCAAGATTGATTGCGGTTAAGGCCGACGGACCGGGAAAAGCCGATATTCTCGGGAAAGAAAAAATGTTCCCGGTACTTGTTTTTTATCCGTATGAGACATGGGAAGAAGCGGTAGCTAATGCAAACGCTAACCTTTATATTGAAGGCAAGGGCCATAGTATAACCATGCATTCCGATAATAAAGAGCATATCGAGTATGCCGCAAATAATGTACCGGTATCGCGGTTCCTGGTTAACGGAATAGGATCAAGCGGCCTGGGCGGTGCGTATGTTAACGGACTCGTTCCTACAGGTACTTTGGGTTGCGGCAGTTGGGGAAACAACAGTATTAGTGAGAACCTAAGCTATATCCATCTGGTCAATGTGAGCAGGATAGCGTATACCAACCCGAAGGCGCATATTCCAACGCCTGAAGAAATCTGGGGAGAGTGAATAATTCAGGGCTCTACGGCAAAAACGCACTAACGAAAGGACTACTATAAGAGCCATGGGAATATGGCTCCCATAGACGAATCAAAGAGGCCTTAACCCTTGGTAAATAGAGGGTTAAAGGCCTCTTTGATTGAATAAGCAAAGATCTGTTATAGCATGCTGCTTCGGTTATCTTGCCCGCAAGCGCCAGTGTGTCGGCGCCACTGGGCAGTTCTCCGGTGGTGATGAGCATCGTTATGCCGTACCTCGCGGCATTCTCCGCGAAAGCCTGCCGTTGCGGGCACCCTATTGAAAGCCGTGATGCGTTTGGTACCGCGCGCACACGCTGTTCAAAAAAATGGTGCGGGCGGGGCGCCCGGGAAGAGAATCGGGCCGGGGGTTTTACGGTTATTGACGGCTTTTCGGGCACCGATTGGAGCGCCGCGGAGTTCACGGCGCGAAAAAGCGCGGACGGATATGGTTTACATTCTTCACACGCCGTGATACTATCAATGTTAATAACATTAGTCAAGGGGAGGCGAAACCATGGCAGCGAGAATACTATTGGTCGGCAGTGTGATGATGGACCTTATCCTGCGGTGCGAGCGCGCGCCGCAGCCCAGCGAAAGCGTGCTGGGCCACGATTACCGCAACGCCCCGGGCGGCAAGGGGAGCAACGCGGCGGTAGCGGCGGCNNGCGCGGGCGCGAAGGTCTCGGCCTACGCGACGGTGGGCAAGGACTCCAACGGCGAGTATCTCCTTGAGAAGTGGAAGGAGGCCGGTATCGACACGACCCACACCATCGTCAAGGAAGGCGCGAACACGGGCTTTGTGGCCATCACGCTGGAGGACAGCGGGCAGAACCGGCTCATCATCTTCCCGGGCGCCAACATGCTCACCCCTCCGGACAAGCTGGAGGAGGCCCTCCAGGAGCCGTTCGACGCCATATTGCTCCAGTTTGAGATCCCGTTCGAGACCAACGCGCGCGCGATCGAGCTGGCCAATCAAAAGGGCATCATCACCGTCCTTGACGCCGGCCCCGCGCAGAGCTACGACCTCGAAAAGCTCCCGCCGGTCACCATCCTTTCTCCCAACGAGACCGAGACGCAGGCGCTGGTGGACATCTACCCGGCCGATATCGACACATGCCGGGCTGCCGCCAGGAAGCTTCAGGAGCGCAACGGCTGCAAGTACGTCGTGCTCAAGCTGGGCGACAGGGGGTCCTACCTCTACGGCGAAGGCCTCGACGAATTGGTCCCGCCGTACAAGGTGGATGCCATCGACCCGACCGCGGCCGGGGACGCCTTCACAGGCACGCTGGCCAAATCCTTCGTGGAAACGGGCGATCTGGTGGCGGCCGCGAAGTACGCCAACGCAGCGGGCGCGCTGACCTGCACCAAGCTGGGCGCGCAGCCGTCCCTGCCCACCAGGGAAGAGATCGACGCGTTCCTGGCAAAACAGTAAAAACGATCAATCCAGCAAAAGATTCCAGCAAAGCGCGTGCCCGGGGACTTTCCCGGGCACGCGCTTTTGTGTGCTTGCAGGGCGTGCTCCGCAGTCCGGGACCTGCCAAACCGGAAGGACTTTAAGGCAGAGACCGGCATCCGCGCCGACAGCGGCGTCAAGCGGACCGAACAGATGCGTCGCCGCCGGCCTTTTGACACGCCCGCAAAAAGCATATATACTGGTGCTTGCAGCCTTAGGCGGGAATAACAACAGGTTTGGGCGGGGTGTGTATGGTAAAAGCGCTGAAGCGGGCGTTCCCCGTTACGGTGCCGGTGCTTTTGGGGTATCTTTTCGTTGGCGTCGCGTTCGGGATGCTGTTTTCGCAAAGGGGTTACAGCTTCATATGGGCGTTTTTGGTCAGTCTGACGGTCTATGCCGGGTCGATGCAGTTCGTCATGCTGGAATTTTTCGCGCCGGGCGTCGGGCTTCCGACCGTTGCGCTGATGACGCTCATCGTCAATTTCAGGCACGTATTCTACGGGCTGTCCCTGCTGGAGACGTTTAGCGGGATGGGCAAAAAAAAGCCGTACATGGTCTTTTCGCTGACCGACGAGACCTACTCCCTGCTCTGCTCGGGTACCGTGCCGGCCGGCGTCGACCCGCATCAGTACAGGTTCGCCATCGCGCTTTTGAACCAGTCGTACTGGATAGCCGGCTCCGTTCTGGGCGCGGTGGCCGGTTCCTTAATCGGCTTCGACACGACGGGGATAGACTTTGCCATGACGGCGCTCTTCATGACCATACTCATCGACCAGTGGCTGGCCTCAACGACGCATGTCCCCGTCTCCATCGGGCTTGCGGCCGCGGTGGGAGCGCTCCTGCTGTTGGGTGCTGACGGGTTCATCATCCCCGCGTTGCTGATAATGGCGCTTGTGCTGACCGCCCTGAAGGGGAAGCTCTCCCCGGCGCTTGACGCCCGGGAGGAAGGTGGTGCGCGGCATGCGGATTGACGCGCTGGATTCCCTTGTGGTGATACTGACGGTGGCTGCCGTCACTTTCATGACGCGGGCGGCCCCCTTCGCGCTCCAGCGCCGGCTGATGGCCCGGCGGGACTGGGTCGCTTACCTCGGGAAGGCTCTGCCCCCGGCCATTATGGCCCTGCTGGTGGTATACAGCCTGCGGAGCGTGAGCGTCGCGCAGTATCCCCACGGCCTGCCCGAGTTCATCGCCCTGTTTGTGGTGGGGGCGCTGCACGTCTGGAAGCGCAACGCGCTGATAAGCATACTGTCCGGCACCGTGGTCTACATGGTGCTGGTTCAGCGTATCTTCATCGCCGGCTGACCGACGGCTTAATAAAAGCGCGGATTCCGGGAAAGCTATGTTCATAAGCGGAAAAACGAGAGGAAAGCGCCGTATAAGCGGGGCTTGTCCTTTTCCCGGGCCCAAATGGGCCGAAAAGCCTGTATCATCCTGCGGACGTTTATCGGTTTATGTCCCCGGCGCTTGACATCGGGGGACAAACTCAATAGTATATACCCATAAATCGGACTTAACCAAATATTTACAAGGAGAGGATGCATATGAAGAAGGTCCTTATTGTGATGCTGGCAGTCGTATGCCTGGGCCTGCTCGTTACCGGCTGTACGCCGTCCCAGCAGGCGGGCGGGGATACCATCAAGCTCGGCGTGAATATGGAGCTTTCAGGCGCCGTTGCCACCTATGGACAGGATACGATGGACGGTATCGAGCTTGCGGCTGAGGAGCTCAACGCCGCGGGCGGCGTGGACGGCAAGACCGTCGAGCTGGTCAAGTACGACAACAAATCTGCGGTGGACGAGGCGGTGACGCTGGCGACCAAGCTGACGACGCAGGACGGCGTTATCGCGATACTCGGTCCGGCGACGACCGGCCCCTTCCTGGCCGAGATCCCGGTGGCCACCGACAACAAGGTCCCGGTCATAACCGGATCGGCCACGGCGGACAGCGTGACAATCGATGAATCGGGCAAGGTGAAGGAATACGCCTTCCGCATCTGCTTCACGGATTCTCTCCAGGGTAAGGCGGCCGGTGAATTCGCGTCAAAGAACCTTTCGCTGAAAAAGGCCATTGTCCTTTTGGACAACGCCAGCGAATACAGCAAGGGTCTTGCCAAGAGCTTCTCCGATACCTTCAAGGACAACGGCGGGACCATCGTGGCCCAGGAAGCCTTCGTGGCCGGTGAAACGGATTTTAATGCCGTCATAACCAAGATCAAGGACAAGGACTTCGACTGCATGTTCGTTTCGGGCTACTATAACGAGGCCGGGATCATCATCAAGCAGGCCCGCGCGCAGGGCATCGACGTGCCCATCATCGGCGGCGACGGCTACGACTCCCCGACGCTTGCGGAGCTTGCAGGCGCCAAGGCTTGCAGCGACGTCTATTTTGCAAACCACTACACAAAGCTGGACCAGGATGAGATGGTCGTGTCCTTCTACAACTCCTTCAAGGAAAAGTACGGCAAGGAGCCCAACGCCTTCAACGCTCTGGGTTATGACCTCGTCCTGTTCGCCTGCGACGCGGCCAGCCGCGCATCCGAGCTGACCGGCGAGGGCGTGAAGGACGCGCTGGCGGCCACCACCAATTTCAAGGGCGTAACCGGCACGTGCAGGATCGACGAGAATCACAACCCTGTCAAGTCGCTGGTCGTCATTGAGCTTCAGGACGGCAAGCAGGTGAAGAGCACGCGCATGGAATTCTGAACACGGGATACCGCAATGAAGTGAGGGCCGCATGGCCCTCACTTTTTGTATATTTATTCACGGCAAAAATACGGAACTTTCCAGTAAAACAACGTTAACAAATCCTATCGATTTATGGTATTCTGTTACTGGTAACTTGCAGCGGCGTTGAAAGAGGGGAATGCTATTTGGATCAGTTTCTGCAACAGGTCATCAACGGCCTTTCGCTGGGCAGCATCTATGCGCTGATCGCACTGGGCTACAGCATGGTGTACGGCATCATCCTGCTGCTGAACTTCGCGCACGGTGATATCATCATGGTGGGCGGCTATATAGCCCTGCTGTCCATCGCCTCCGGGCTGCCTGCCGCCGTGGCGGTGCCGCTTGCCATCGTGGGCAGCATCGTGTTGGCCGTCGTCATTGAGAAGGTGGCGTACAAGCCCCTGCGCAGCGCCCCGCGCATATCGCTGCTCATCACGGCCATCGGCGTATCCCTGCTCCTGGAGAACCTCGCCCAGCTCTTCTGGTCGGCGAACCCCAGAGTGTTTCCCAACACCGAGATCATCCCCGCCGTCTCTCTGAGCCTGGGGGGCCTGTCGGTGAGCCTGACGACACTCGTGACCATCCTTGTGTCCGTCGTCTCCATGGCGCTGCTCACGATCCTCGTGCAGAAGACGAAGATGGGCAAGGCCATGCGCGCGGTGTCGGAGGACATGGGCGCGGCGCAGCTCATGGGCATCAGCCTCAATCGGACCATCTCCTATACCTTCGCCATCGGTTCCGCGCTGGCCGGCATCGGATCCGTTCTCTACTGCTGCGCGTATCCGCAGGCTTCTCCTACAATGGGAGCCATGCTTGGCCTCAAGGCCTTTGTCGCCGCCGTGTTGGGCGGGATCGGCTCCATCCCCGGCGCTATGATCGGAGGCTTTGCCATCGGCATGGCGGAAGCGCTTGTCTCCGCCGTCGGCCTTTCGGTCTGGAAGGACGGCGTGGTCTTCGCGATACTGATCGTCGTGCTTTTAGTGAAGCCCACCGGCTTCTTAGGCAAGACCATGCAGGAAAAGGTTTGAGAGGGGAGAGGAAGAGATGAATCAAAAGAAGATCCCCATTCCCGTGCGGTACGCAATCAACTTTCTCCTCTTTGCAGCCTTCCTTTTTGTCGGCAGCTACCTGATTTCCGCCGGCGTCGTTTCGAAGTATTTCGCCAAGGTCATTGTTTTAATTGGAATCAATATCATTTTAGCCGTATCCCTCAACGTCTCCACGGGTTATTTGGGCCAGCTGCCGCTTGGACATGCGGGCTTCATGGCCGTCGGAGCCTATGCCTCGGCCATCTTCATGCGCGGGACGGAGCTTCCCCTGTTTCTTGCCGTCCCCATGGGACTGATTTTGGGCGGCCTCGTCGCCGCGGTCTTCGGCATCATCATAGGAATTCCCGCCCTGCGCCTGAGAGGAGACTATTTGGCCATCATCACGCTTGGATTCGGAGAGATCATCCGCGTGATACTCCTGAACATCGACAGCGTGTTGGGCTTTAACTTAACCTATGGCGCGGCAAGCCTGAAGAACATTCCCAAAACCACCACCTTTTTGGTTGCTTATCTCTGCGTTGGCATTACCTGCTTCGTAATTCACGCGATGCTCAAATCCCGCCATGGCCGCGCGGTCCTCTCCATCCGGGAGAACGAAATTGCGGCGGAGGCCTGCGGCATCAACACCACGTACTATAAGACGATGGCGTTTGTCCTGTCCGCGTTCTTTGCCGGAGTCGGGGGATCGCTTTACGCCGGATATCTCGGGATCCTCAACCCCATGGGCTTCGGTTTTATGAAATCAATCGAGTTTTTGGTTATGGTGGTGCTCGGCGGTATGGGTTCCATGATCGGCTCGGTTATCGCGGCCACCGCCTTAACCGCGCTTCCGGAACTCCTGCGCGCCTTCGACGAGTACCGCATGGTTGCTTACTCTCTGCTGCTCGTGCTTGTGATGATCTTTAAGCCCTCGGGCCTCATGGGGTCGTACGACTTCTCGCTTTCCCACTTCCTTGAGAAGCTGGTTCCGCAGCAGCAAGGGAAGGGCAAAAATCCCTCCGGGAAGGAAGGTGCCGGCGTATGACTTCTCGCAATCCGAAAGATCCTCTCATTCCGGAGCGGGATATGGACAAGCCACCGGTGATCGAATGCATCGGACTCGGCATTGATTTCGGCGGACTCACCGCCTTGGATGACTTCAATTTTACCTTGGGCAGGACGGAGATCGGCGGTCTCATCGGGCCGAACGGTGCCGGAAAAACGACGGTTTTCAATCTGCTCACCAAGGTATATCAGCCCAGCCGCGGCAAGATGATCTTTGACGGCAAGGACACCCAGAACATGAATACGGTCCAGGCAAACAAGGCGGGGATAGCGCGCACGTTCCAGAATATACGCCTCTTTAAAAAGCTGACGGTGTTGGAGAACGTGCTCATCGGCCTCCATAACGAAATGGATTACCGCCTGCCTGGCGCGGTGCTGCGGCTGCCTTCCTATTGGCGCGCGGAGAAAATCGCGCGGGAGCGCGCTTTGGAGCTTCTATCCATCTTCGACATGCAGGGCATGGCGAGCATGTTGGCAGGCAGCCTGCCGTACGGGGCGCAGCGCCGGCTGGAAATCGTACGGGCTCTCGCGACCAATCCGGCTTTGCTGCTGCTCGACGAGCCGGCCGCCGGCATGAATCCCTCGGAGACTTCGGAGCTCATGGAGAACATCCGCAAAATCCGCGACACGTTTCAAATTTCAACCCTCCTGATCGAGCACGATATGAATCTCGTAATGGGCATCTGCGAGGGGATAGCCGTCCTCAATTACGGCAGGATCATTGCAAAGGGAACGCCGGAAGAGATTAAAAATGATCCCCAGGTGATTGAGGCCTATCTTGGAAAGAAGGGCCGGAAAGAATGCTGAAGGTAAACGATATAAACGTATACTACGGCCCGATTCACGCGATCAAGGGGATTTCCTTTGAGGTGCATCCCGGTGAAATCGTGGCTCTGATCGGCGCCAACGGCGCGGGAAAATCCACCGTGCTTCGGACGATTTCCGGGCTTCTGCGCACGAAGACGGGCAGCATCGAATTTGACGGACGGGACATTACAAAAACCGAGGCGCATAAGATTGTGAATTTGGGACTTGCCCATGTTCCGGAAGGCCGCCGCATTTTTCTGCAGATGACCGTCATGGAAAACCTTGAGATGGGGGCGTATACGCAAAAAGTCGATTCCCCGAAGGCGTATGAGCGGATCTTTCACCATTTTCCGCGCTTGAAGGAGCGGCGCAGGCAGCTTGCGGGAACTCTTTCCGGCGGCGAGCAGCAGATGTTGGCCGTCGGCAGGGCGCTGATGAGCCGCCCCAAGCTCATGATGATGGACGAACCCTCCCTTGGTCTTGCTCCGCTCATCGTCCGCGGGATTTTTGAGATCATCCGCGAGATCAACAGCAGGGGCGTCACCATCCTGTTGATCGAGCAGAACGCGAACATGGCGCTGCAGACCGCGGATATCGGCTACGTGCTGGAGACCGGCCGCATTACGCTGACGGGATCCGGGGCCGAACTGCTGAAAAATGCAGCCGTGAAGGAAGCCTATTTGGGCGCGTGAGAGCGCACGGGATTTCCCGGGAAATCCCGGAACCGCTCTCTATGCCCTTACGGAGAAGAAGCCGCCGCGCAATGCGGCGGCTTCTTCCGTTTATTTGATTCGTGTGGAATCCTAAGGAATTTAGGCGCGGGCATACCGGGCATCTGTTTCGCTTCTCCCGCGGCGCCTCCGCGGGAATCGACACATTTCTTCTTTGCTTGTGAGAACGCAAGTGATATAATAGAAAGGATTTCTTATCGCAAGGGGGATTCCATGGAGATCAGGAAAGCCGGAATCGGGGATTTGGAACAACTGCTTGCCTTGTACCGGAAAGCCCGTATGTTTATGGCGGAACACGGCAACCCCGATCAATGGGGCGAGAATTACCCCCCTTCCGACCTGCTGGAGCGTGATATCGCAAGCGGGAGCAGCTATGTTTGCACGGATTGCGGGAAAATTACCGGAGCCTTCTTCTTTCAGGAAGGCCCGGACCCCACTTACCTGCGCATTGAAGGCGGAAATTGGCTCAGCGACGCTCCGTATTGCGTGATCCACCGCCTGGCCTCGGTCGACGGCAAGAAAGGCGTCGCCACCTTCTGTCTCAGCTGGTGCTTTGCGCAGTGCGGCAATATCCGGATCGATACGCATAAAAACAATATCCCCATGCAGAATCTTCTTCGGAAAAACGGCTATACCCGCTGCGGCATCATATACTTGGAAAACGGGGATGAAAGGATCGCCTATCAGAAGGTCAAATCCCCCAAAAAGACACAAGGAATGTAAACGATGAAACTAGAACCCCAAAACGAGAAGCTCTGGAGCAGGGATTATATCATCCTTACCTTCGCCGCCTGCGGCATCAGCTTCTGCAACTATTTTTTCAATACCACGCTTCCGATTTACGCGCAAACAATCAGCGGAACCGCCGCTTACGGCGGCCTTTTGATTGCGGCGTATACGTTTGCCGCTTTGGCCGTCCGCCCGTTTTGCGGTATTCTTTCCGACCGTTTCGGGCGCACGAAACTCTTGATCTTCGGAGCACTGGTCTGCGCCATAGCCTGCACGCTCTACCACACTGCCTTTTTCTTTATCCTTCTCATCCTGATCCGGATTCTGCACGGCTTCGGATTCGGCATTCATTCCACATCCGCCGGAGCCGCGGCGGGAGACATTATACCGGAATCCCGCATGTCGGAGGGATTGGGCTATTTCGCCCTTTCCAGCACGCTCGCCGCGGCCGTCGCCCCCGGCGTCGCCCTTGCCATCATTGGAAACGGGACAGTCTCCGAATTTCAGGCGCTGTTCACCATCGCTGCGGCACTCTCGATTCTCAGCATGATATTTGACTGTTTCATCACATATGAGCGCAAGAAACAGCGGTCGGAAAACAACGCGCCGCAGACCGAATCCCCGTCCGACTGCAAACCGGATACTCCTACAAGCACCTTCCTCGGATTTGAATCCGCCCTGTATCCGCCGGCGGCCGTCAATATTCTGCTGTACATATCGATCAGCGCCGTGACGACTTATCTCTCCCTGTACGCGCGGCACCGGAACTTTGGCAATGTCGGCATTTTCTTTACCGTCACCTCAGTCGGCCTGTTTTTATCCCGCTTGTTTCTCGGAAAGGTGGCGGATAAGCGCGGCGTGGATATCATCATTGTTCCGAGCCTTGCCGTTCTTGCAGTCGGTACGGCGCTGATTCCCTTTGCCGATTCTCTTTTCCACCTGTATCTTCTCGCTTTTCCTTTCGGCATAGCCCAGGGCGCGGTCGGCCCGGCCATCAATACGCTGATGTTTAACAGTTGTTCCCCGCAGCGCAGAGGCTCCGCTTCCGCTATGTTTTTTTCCTCGATCGATATCGGATACGGGGCCGGCTCCATCCTCTTCGGCTTCGTTGCGGAAAAACTGAATTACTATTTTCTCTACCTTGGAGCGGCGGCATTCGCGGCAATCTCCCTTGCCGTATACCTCTGGAATATGTCCAGACGCGAGGCAAAACCCGCCTGATTCCATCGCTAAGATGTTTTCGAACGAACACGATGGAGGAAACGCCGCTTCGCGGCTATGTACGGGATAACTCTTCCGGAAAACGCATTGCCGGAGGAGTTTTTTCTTTTCATCCTTGTACGACACAAAACGAACAAGTTTATGCAATGCATTTCTTTTCGGCCCCGGAGATACCGAAAAGTCTTTTTTCTGCTTAGCATTCGAGCAGTGAAAGGAAATTTTATAAAAGCAGGAATATGCAACGAAGAGCTACGGATACTGTTTACAGGCTTGGCGGAGACTTTGGATATCACAAGGNNATTTTGCCGTCGAATAAAAAAAGCCTGCGGCAAGCAGGATTTCCTGCTTGCTATATACCCCCCAAGGGTATATACTGAATATAGCCCCATTACGAAAGGAGGCTGCCGAATATGAAGAAAGAGGTTTATCTCATCGAGGGGATGCACTGCGCCGCGTGTTCCTCCGCCGTGGAACGGGTCACCCGAAAGCTGTCCGGCGTCGTCCGAAGCGACGTGAACCTGACCACGAATAAGATGGACATTGAATACGATGAAAGCCTTGTCANNGGCGGGCTTTCATGCCGTGCCTTTCCAAAAAGAAGACCGGCAAACGAAAGAAAAGCCGGAGAAGGACGACGAACTGATTGCATTTCGCGGGGAACGCAATCGTATCATCGCCGCGATCATTCTCTCCGTCATTTTACTGTATGTTACCATGGGAACGATGTTTTTCGACGCCCCGCTGCCCGAACTGTTCCGCATGGACAGCCACTTAACCAATTTCGCCGCCATCCAGCTGCTCCTGTCCACCGTTATCCTGTTTATCGGCCGAAGGTTCTATACCAGCGGTTTTAAGGCGCTGCGGCATCTGNNCCCGAATATGGATACCCTCGTGGCGCTCGGAACCTCGGCGGCGTATCTCTACAGCCTTGCGATTTTCTTTCTGCTTCCGGATCGGCCGGAGATGGCACACGGGCTGTATTTTGAGTCCTCCGCCATCGTGATTACGTTGGTTTCCCTTGGCAAATACATGGAAGCGGGCAGCAAGCGGAAGACCACCGGGGCGATCCGAAAGCTGATCGAGCTTGCGCCGGACACCGCCGTTCTTCTCCAGCCGGACGGTACGCAGCGCGAGGTTCCCACAAAAACGCTGCATGTCGGCGATACGGTGCTTATAAAGCCGGGCGCTAGGATTCCTTTGGACGGCGTTGTTACCGAGGGCATGAGCGGCGTGGATGAATCCATGCTGACCGGCGAAAGCATGCCTGTGGAGAAAACCGCCGGCAGCGAAGTAATCGGCGGCAGTATCAATCAAAACGGAGTGCTGACGGTTCGGGTCTCCCGCGTCGGCGAGGACACCACGCTTGCAAAAATCATTCGTTTTGTGGAGGAGGCTCAGGGCAAAAAAGCCCCGATCGCAAAAGTCGCGGACAAGGTGGCGGGTGTGTTTGTTCCGATCGCCATGAGCATTGCCGTCGTCGCGGCCCTTATTTGGCTGATTGCGGGCATGCCGTTTTCCTTCGCGCTGAAAGTATTCGTAGCCGTTCTTGTCATCGCCTGTCCCTGCGCCATGGGATTGGCCACGCCGACGGCAATTGTGGTCGGAACCGGTTTGGGCGCGGGCAACGGGATCCTGATCCGGAGCGGCGAGGCACTGGAGATCACTCATACCGCCCGGGTCGCCGTATTGGATAAGACCGGAACGGTCACGGAAGGCCGGCCAAAGGTGACGGACATTATCCCCGTCGGCATGGAAGAGGAGGCGCTTTTATCGCTCGCGGCGGCTGTGGAATCCGGCTCCGGGCATCCTCTGGCGGACGCCGTTCTTACCTATGCAAAAGAAAGGGGCGTTCCATACGGGCTCACGGTTTCGGGCTTTGAAAACCTGTCCGGAAAGGGCGTGCGCGCCAAGCTCCCCGACGGGCGGACCGTTCTGATTGGAAATTATAAGCTCATGCAGGAAGGCGGCGTTGAGACGATAGTCCTTCAGGCGGAAGCGGCCCGGTTAGCCG
>DCTG01000203.1:0-419 GCA_002329245.1 Clostridiales bacterium UBA1446 | reverse complement strand
GCGTTATAAGCGTGGCGGATTCCATCAAAAAGACGAGCCCGGAGGCTATTCGCCGGCTGAAAGAGTTAGGGCTTCGCATTGTGCTTCTTACCGGCGATAACAAGACCACCGCGGAGCGGATCGGCCGGGAAGCCGGAGTGGACGAAGTCATCTCCGAGGTCCTGCCGGAAGATAAGGCCATGGTGGTAAAGCGCTTGCAGGAGGAAGGGAACACCGTTTTGATGGTGGGCGACGGCATCAATGACGCGCCTGCGCTTGTGCAGGCCGACGTGGGCTGCGCCATCGGCAGCGGCAGCGATATTGCCATCGAGTCGGCGGACATCGTATTGATGAAAAACGACCTTCTTGACGTGGCAAAAGCTGTAAACTTAAGCCGCATGACGATCCGTAACATCAAACAGAATCTGTTTTGGGCATTC
>DCTG01000025.1 GCA_002329245.1 Clostridiales bacterium UBA1446 | reverse complement strand
ATGGCCTCCCGTATCCTCGGCATGGGCGACGTGCTCTCCCTCATTGAAAAGGCGGAGCAAAGCTACGATGAAAAAAAAGCGGCGGAGCTCGCCCAAAAGCTGCGGAAAAACAAATTTACGCTCGCCGATTTTTACGACCAGCTTGTTCAGATAAAGAGCATGGGTTCCCTGTCCGAGATCGCCTCCATGCTGCCGGGCGTAAGCGGCAAGGCGCTCAGCGGTCTTGAAGTGGACGACAAGGCGCTTGCGCGGACCGAGGCCATCATCCTGTCCATGACGCCGGAGGAGCGGGAAAACCCGTCGCTTCTTAACAGCAGCCGCAAAAAGCGAATCGCCGCGGGAAGCGGTACCTCGGTAGTGGACATTAACCGTCTGTTAAAGCAGTTTGAAGGCATTCAGAGCATGATGAAGCAATTTTCCGGAGGCAAACTGCCCCGGGGCCTGAGAGGGCGAATGGGTTCGCTGCGCGGACTCCCGTTTTAAAGAATGTCCGGAGCCTCATTCGGCTCCCGGCAGATAGATATCTGACTGATACTTGGAGGTGAATCATACATGGTGAAGATCAGACTGCGCAGAATGGGGGCCAAGAAATCCCCGTTTTACCGGATTGTCGTTGCCGATTCCCGGTATCCCCGCGACGGGCGTTTTATCGAGGAACTTGGTACCTATAATCCCCTGTCCAATCCACCGGAAATCAAGCTAGACGCCGACCGTGCGCTTGCCTGGATCAAGACCGGCGCACAGCCCACCGATACCGTTAAGGCTCTGCTGAAGAAAAACGGCGTCATCTAAGCGGGGGGTTCATAATGAAAGAACTGCTCATCTATATCGCACGCAACCTCGTGGACAACCCCGAAGCGGTTTCCGTTACGGAGTTCGACCGCGAAGGGGAAACCGTTTTGGAACTGCGCGTCGCGCCCGAAGACATGGGCAAAATCATAGGACGCCAGGGACGGATCGCCCGGGAAATTCGCACCATCATACGTTCCGTCGCACAGCATCAGAATAAACGGGTATCCGTAGACATCGTAGACTGAGAGGTCAACAAAGGCCGCGCAGCGCGGGAGAACTCCCGCGCTGCTTTATCCTAGAGGGAGAGAATCCGCCATGAATTTGCTTGAAGCAGGCAAAATTGTCAATACGCACGGCGTCCGGGGCGAAGTGAAAATCTTACCCTGGTGCGACAGCCCTGATTTTCTTCGCTCCTTTCCCGTATTCTATATCGACGGCGCGCCGGTTCCGGTGCGGTCGGCCCGCGTGCACGGCGGAGCTGTTCTTGCCTTGCTCGAGGGCGTCGATACCGTAAACGACGCCATGGCCTTGTTGGGCAAGGTGGTCTCCATCGATCGAAGCGGCATTTCCCTCCCCGAGGGCCGCTATTTCATCGCGGACCTGATTGGCCTTACCGTTTTGGACAATGAAACGGGCCGGTCCATCGGCACGCTCGCCGACGTCCTCACGCTGCCCGCCCACGACGTCTATGTCGTGCGCGGCGCGCACGAATACATGATACCGGCCGTCCCTGCCTTTTTGGCCGAGATCAACTTGGAAGCCGGTATTATGCGTGTGAATCTGATTGAGGGGATGGAAACCGATGCGAATTGATATTTTGACCCTCTTTCCCGATATCGTGGGGGATATGCTCTGTGAAAGCATTCTCGGACGGGCACAGGAGCGCGGCTATGTCCGAATCGAATGCCATCAGATCCGTGATTACACCCTGAACAAACAGAAACAGGTGGACGACTATCCCTATGGAGGCGGCTTCGGCATGATCATGCAGGCCGATCCCCTTTACCGGTGCTGGAGCCATGTCTGCGAGGAGGCCAACCGCCGCCTTCATACCATTTACCTGACGCCGGCCGGCAAGATTTTTCGCCAGGCGGACGCCAAACGGCTCGCCGAAAACTACGACCGTTTCATTCTCGTCTGCGGACATTACGAAGGCGTGGACGAGCGCTTTGTGGAGGAGTGCGTCGACGAGGAAATCTCCATCGGCGATTTTGTTCTGACCGGGGGCGAGATCCCCGCCTTAGCGGTCGCAGACGCGGTCTGCCGGCTTGTTCCCGGCGGGCTTTCGGATGAAAGCTGCTATACGGACGACAGTCACTGGAACGGCCTGCTCGAATATCCGCAGTATTCGCGGCCTGAAATCTGGCATGAACGGAAAGTACCTGAAATTCTGCTTTCCGGCCACCACGCCAACATCTCCAAATGGCGGCGCCTTCAGTCCTTCCGCCGGACAAAGAAGCGCCGGCCCGACCTGTGGAAGGCCTTTTTAGAACAGCCGAAGGACAAGGGAGACCTGAAGCTGCTCAAGCTGCTTGCGGAAGAGGAAAAGGACGCCGAAGAATAAAAATGCCGCCTTACAGGGTTCTGCAAAAACCGTTCGGTCTTTGCAGAACCCTGTAATATTTTGTTTCTTTTATATATCATTTTATCGAAAAATGAAGCTTAAATGTTTCCGTTTTTGAATTTTTTTCCTGATTTTTGTTCCAAAAACTTGACAACATTGGCCTCCTGTGTTATCTTTAACTCGTTTTATCGGAAACAAATAATTACAAACCTGTTTCTAATTTTTAACCAGGAGGCCAAGAATGCTCTTATCCAGACTCAACAAGAGCAGAATGGGGCGCGCTTGTTTGAAGCTGCTTCCCTACTGTTTACTTGTTGCCGTTCTGCTCTCCTCCATAGCTTTTTCCGTAGCCGCGGACACCGAGGAAAGCAAAAGCATCGCAACCGTAGCGCAAGTATCCAAGGAGATTTCCGATGATCTTGCGGCAGCCGGCATCGCCTGCTCCGCTTCCGATTACATCTCCGAAGGCGAACATTCCGGCGTCTATTCCCTTTGGATTTCGCCCTCTTCCACCGTACGCGTCATCTGCTCCGGAGTTACCAATACGCTCACTTCTTACGGCGAGACCGTGGGAGCCCTGCTCTCCCGTTTGAAGCTTACCGTAGGGGAGCATGACTTTCTGATTGTCGGTCGTCCCGCCCCCTCCGGGCCGTTCACCATCACATTGGTGCGCCGAACCGTGGAGCAGCTTATCTGCGAGGAGCCGATTGCCCGCCCGGTAACGCGCATTCCAAGCGACGAGCTCTATCAGACACAGGAAAAAGTTGCGGAAGAAGGCAGCGACGGCGTCCGTCTTTCCACGTATGAAACCGTTACGATAAACGGAAGCTATGCAAGACGCTCCCTTTCCGATTTTGAGGTCATTGCGGAGCCCACCGCGCAGATTGTCGAATACGGGACCAGGGAATTGCCCGCCCTTTCTCCCCTCTCCATTACGACCGACTTTTTAGTCAGTGTGGAGGAAAACGGCTCGGGCGGCGGTGTTATCACCACCTTCTCAGGCAAGCAGATGTCCTATATCCGGGTTCTGACCGTCAAGGCCTACGCGTACACGACGGAGAATAAAACCGATAAACGCACCGCCATCGGCACGACAGCCCGCGTGGGCGCAATTGCGGTGGATCCGAAGGTGATCCCCTATGGAACCCGAATGTTTATTCAGACGGTAAACGGGAATATCATCTACGGGATCGCCACGGCGGAGGATTGCGGTAATTTCTCCGGAAACGTAGTCGACCTGTATTTCAACACCAGGGACGAGTGTTTCGCATTCGGCAAACGCACCTGCACCGTCTATATTCTCGACGAGTAATTCATGCATAACAAAACCGCCGGCTTAGGCCGGCGGTTTTTTGCGCTTTTCATCCAGAGGACATAATACGGCTCACCGCATTTCCGGTGAGACGGATCCGCCTTTCCATAGATACGATTATTTTCTTACCGGGGAAGCGGGCGTTTTTTCCGTCCCAAGAAAACGATGCTCAGCGCAAAGGAAAGGAAGATAAAGACCGCCCCGGCGCCGTAAGCGACGCGGAAGCTGACCGCCTCCAGAGCCAGGCCCCAGAGAAGCGAAAAGCCGCCTACCCCGATATCCATAGCCAAATAGAACGTCGCGCTGGCCGCCCCGCGCCGGTCGGGCGGAGAGGCCTTGACGGCGATTTGATTGAGCATGGGGAACCCGATGCCCAAAGAGAAACCGTAAAAAGCTCCTGCGACGGGAAACAGGTAATCGGCGGCGCCGCCATCTGCAAACGCAAGCGCGATGTTGCAGAGGATGCCGCCCGCTAAGCAGGGCAAAAGCAGCTTCAGCGCATGCATCCGGTCGGAATAGCGGGCCGTGTACAGATTTGAGAAAAACATGAATACGGCGCTGACATAAAAAAAGCGTTCCGGCCACTGATAGCCGATTTCGGCCGCATAGTAATAAAGATAGATGGATACGCCAACCATGCCGCCCGCTAAGAAAACCAAAATAACGGCGGAGGGCAGCGCCTTTGTTTCAAGATATCTCCAAACTCCCTTCCGCTCCTGCGCAGGCCCCGGGCGAAACGTATTGAATATTCCTTTTTTTTCGTAGTCGCAGAAATAGCCCAAAATCGCGCCCGCCGTCAAAAGGACGGTCAGGGTATAAAAGGTGGTCTCATACTTCCCGGCGGCAATGGCCGCGCTCGCTAACCGCGCGGCGGCAATGGCCGCGATGGCCTGACCGATCCAGACGATGCCGAATCCCAGTCCCATTTTTTCTTTGGGCATGACATCGGCCGTTGCGGCGCTGACGGTCTGGCCGTTCGTGGAAAAGCCGAAGCCCTGAAAGCCGCGGAAAAACAGCAAAAGGAACATGACCGGGAGAACGGCGTACCCCATGATTCCGACGGCCATGATAAGACAGCTGAGCGCCAAGAGCAGGCGGCGGCCGATGCGGTCGGAAAGACTGCCGCAGACAAACCGAGCGGCTATGGCAAACGCCATGAAAAAAAACTGCACATATCCGCTGATTACGGTACTGCCGCCCAAGTCCCTGACAAAGACGGCCGACAGATTGTTCATGGCCGAATGGCTGATGTAAGCGGTCAGGTTGATAAACCAGATAAATATAAAGTAACGGTTGAACAAGGCATGGCGTTTTGGTTCTCCCGAAACAATATCGTCTGACATCATGTTCACGCTCCCCTTGGGAAGGCACACCCGGCCCCGCCTTCCATCTGTATCAAGACCTTTGGACGAAGGGTTTCCCTCATCCCGAAACCACACCGAGAAACGGTGCGAGAGCCGGCCGAAAAATCCGCGCTATTCCGATATAACCACAAATGAGGCGAAAATGCAATATTTTTCTCTTTTCCGCCCTGCTAATACTCGATATTATTATTGACAGTCATATGATCTTATGTTATAGTCAAGACACTTCATTACGGTGTTTATTGGAGATCAAAAATGGAACGGAACACATCAACCATTCCCGGCACAAATATCAAGGTAGGGGGGATTTTCGGAACTGTTTTTTCCTCCGGTTTTCTTGGAAACGTGCTTTCTCCGTTTTTCAGTTTCGGTTCGGGCCTTCTTCTTTCACAGATTACACATATCGCGGACAATCTGACCAAGGAAACGATTCAGAACTGGGTAAAGCGCAATTATGTCGACCCGCCGAGAAAAGGCAGATTCTATGACGACAATCAGGTGGCGAGAATCCTTATTTTCAATTCCCTGCGCAGAGCCTTAGACTTGGACGACATCAAGCTGCTGCTGCAGATGGTATACGATAGTACGAAAGGTACGCTTGCGGAACGGGAACTGCTGGAACTCTTCAACAGTTCCGTACAAAAAACAAGAGACGTAGCTTCGGGCGACTTTGCTGGATACGAAAAGGCGATTGGAAAAGAATTGACGGCAAGCCTTGAAAAAAAAGAAGGCGATCGGTCAAAAATAAAACATATCATTTATATCATGCTCACGGCCTATCAATCCAGTCTGCTCAAGCAGCAAGCCGAGAGTCTGCTGTTCGATTTGAAAACGGCGGCGCGCAGTGAAATAAGAAAGAGCTGAAAAGGAGAATTCTGTATGGAAGACAATATCGGCAAAGCGATTAAAAAGGTATTATATACGGGCGTCGGTCTTGCAGCCGTCGCGGCGAACACCACTGTGAAAATCGTGGGAACCTTGGAACAAAAAGGGGAAGAAGCCATCCAGAAAAGCAAAGAAATGACCGAGGATTTAAAGCGCAAAAAGGCGGAGGCCAAATCAAACCTGAGCTCCCTCATGGATTCGCTGGAAAAGCTTACGAAGGATGAACTCGAAGCCATCCGGGAAAGGCTGTCTTCCATGGAAGAAACGTTTGACGAAGCAAAAGATAGCGTGAAAATGGGCGTCGATGA
This sequence comes from Clostridiales bacterium UBA1446, assembly GCA_002329245.1. Classification (GTDB taxonomy): domain Bacteria; phylum Bacillota; class Clostridia; order Oscillospirales; family Oscillospiraceae; genus UBA1446. The sequence continues at coordinate 7,053 of DCTG01000025.1, read as the reverse complement.
GATTTTATCCAGCTTAGAGAAATTGGGCAAGGACGAAATCACATCCATAAAGACGAAAATCGAGGAAATCCGCAAGGAAGCTTTCGAGGTGGAGGACGACACGAACCCGTAACTCGGATCCTTCGATGAGAACAGTCACCCTGCTATGCATGCCCTGCGCCATGACAGATCCCCCTGTGCATGGCCGAATCCCGAAAAGAAGCCGGCAATCGAACGCGATTGCCGGCTTCCTTTACGCCCCCTGATCGTACGACCGTACGGCAGGGAGAATACCGCAAACACTATTTCTTTTCCTTCGAACCGGTTTGCTTGTTTTCCATTCTTATGCGAACCTCCGCTCGCAGCAGCTTATAGACCGTCGCCGCGACCGGAACGCCTAAAACCATACCGGCAACACCGCCGATCCNNCGCTGACCACCAGGCCCACAAAGCCCAGCAGGCTGCTGCCCACGGTGACCGCCGCCAGCACCCAGATGCCGGGCAGCCCGATAGAGGAGCCAACGACCTTCGGATAGATCAGGTTGTTTTCTATCTGCTGCAGCACAATGATAAAAATGATAAACAAAAGGGCTTTGGCTGGCGCAACCGTCAAAATCAGAAACGTTCCGACAACAATCCCGGCGTAGGCGCCCACGATTGGGATAAGGGCCGTGATGCCGACCACCGCGCCGACCATCGGCGCATAGGGCAGGCGGAGCAGAAGCATCCCCAACATGCACAGGCCGCCTAAAATCAACGCTTCCAAACATTGGCCCGTGATGAAGTGCGTAAAGGTCTGATCGGCCACGCCGAGCACATAGCGGATGCGGGTATAATTCCGTTCCTTGAAAAACGCGCGCATGACGGCCTGAACCTGGGAACCGAGCCTTTCCTTGCCCGTAAGGATGAACACCGCAAAAATAACCGCTATTACAAAGTTGATGATCCCGTTTCCCACAGCCCCAAGAACGGAAAACGCCGAACCAAACACCGAGCCGACTCCGGATGCCGCAAACGGCGCAATCTCTTTTAAGGTGCTGTTCCAATCGATATCGATCTCTTCCAAGACTTCCTTAAGCGGCGGAAACCGGTCACCGTATTGCATGAGCCAGCCTTCCGCCTTTTCAAAGCAGACCGGAAGCGCGTTGCCCACTAAAACGACGGCGTCCACAAACGTTGGAATCACCAAGATCAGGACAAGCGCTAAGATGCCGGTGATCAGAAGAATCGATAAGAGAATGCAGACGGGCCTTCTCGTGCGCCGCACAATTTTCTTATTCGAATTCGGGAAATAAATCCTCTCCAACTTTTTCAGCACAATGTTCAGGGCATAGGCTATGATGCAGCCAAGAATCAGCGGCAGGGACACCCGAAGCAGCGTCCCCAAAACAGCAAGCCCTTTGTCAAAATATAGGACAACCAATACGGCGGCGGCGAGCGCGACAAGATACTTGGATAATCGCTTTTCCCACTCATTGAGCATACTATCATTCCTGTCCTGATTGTCTGTGCCGGATCACTCCGTCATGGAGGCCGCCTGTCCTTTTTCTCTTTCGTTTTCCTCCCGCCTGCCTGTGCTTTTGCCAAACCTGGAGAAAAGCGCCCCTTCGGGGCAGGCTCGCAGGCAGTCCCCGCAGCGAATGCACGCGGGGCTGTTCGGCGTCCGATATGCCTCGATATCGAACCTGCACGCCGTCCGGCAGGCCCCGCATTCGGTGCATTTTCTTCCATCCACTCCGTACCGGAGAAAGGCGACGGGGTGAAAGAAGCCGTAAATTGCGCCAAGCGGACAAAGATACCGGCAAAACGGACGAAACACAAAAACCGAAAATAGTATCACGGCAAGCAGAATCAGGTTCTTCCACACAAAAAGCCATCCTACGGCCGCCCGAAGCCCCGTGTTCATGAGGAGAAGAGGATGGCCTGCTTCTAATGTGCCCGCAGGGCAGATAAATTTGCAAAAGGCGGGCGTCCCCTGTCCGAACGCATCCACAGCGTAAAGAGGAAGCAATATGACGAATACCGCCAAGAGGACATATTTCAGGCATTTCAGCCATCGCTCCCCCGGCAGTCTGCGAAGCTTCCTGCCGACCGGAATTTTGTGCAGCGCTTCCTGAATCAGCCCGAAAGGACAAAGCCAGCCGCAGACAAACCGCCCCAAGACCACCCCCGCAAGCATCAGAAAACCGACAACGTAAAACGCGAAGCGGTAATCCCTGCTTCCAAGCACCGCTTGCAGGGAGCCGAGCGGACATGCTCCCAAAGCGCCCGGGCAGGAATAGCAGTTGAGCCCCGGAACGCAGATTGCCTTGCTGCCTCCGGTATAGATCTTCCCCTGAAAAAATCCAGCATAATAGCCATTTGTCAAAGCGGCGGTACCCGCCTGCACCCAACGGCGCAGATGCGCTCCGGCCAGATGAATCCGCCTACCCAATCCCAATACACTCCAAACATATAAAAACCGCTTTCCGCAGCACCACGGCAGCCTCCCCGCGCCAAAGGCCGAACAAGAGGAAGGCCGCTCCCGCAACAAACATCAGCAGTCCAGGCAGGTTTTTTTTGATACACCGGATCATTCGGATACGCTCTCCAACATAGAATCAATAATATTTGCCCATTCGGCCTTTTCCTTCGCTCCGAGGAAGGAATCAACCTGATTCCCTTCGCTGTCCACAAAAAAAGTTATCGGGATCAGCGAAACCTGTTTGAGCTTTGCTTCGATTAAATCCGCCGAAGGAAGAAGGTGAAGATAGTCGGCTCCCGTTTCCTCCACAATCTCCCGCGCAAGTTCCAGCTGGCTCTCGACAGGTTCCCCGTTCCCGTCCAACACGTCGATCACGATCCCAACGACCCGGACTCCCTTTTCCGCATATTCCCCGGCGAGCTTTCCCAAGGCCGGCATCTCGTCCAGGCAGGGCCCGCAGAATGTCGCCCAGACATTTATCATGGTGATCTTATAGTCTGAAAATATCTCCTGATTCACTTCATTTCCGTCAAGGTCCAACGCGGTAAAATTCGCGAATGAACTTTCTTCGCTTCCCTTATCGGCGCAAGCCGTTGCGAATAGCATAAATCCCAGCGCAAACAATAGCGCAAACAATCTATAGTTAAACTTCATTTGATCCTCCGCTCAGCCGCCTGCTCGATCAAGCAAATTCAGGTCTGCTTCCCTTCCGGTGCGTCGGCTCTGAATGGAACAATCAACCTGTCTTTCTTCCATACTATTGTCTTGCCTATTGTTTGTCAAGCGAAATCACAGCCCTGCAGAAGGCACATACACCCCTCCCTGCCGCTCGCCTTATGCCGCTTTTCCCTGACGCTTCCCTTCCTTCCCATTCTTTCCTTAATCATAAATTTTAACCGGCAGTCTCCGTCCGTCATATTTTTTGAACTTCAAAATATATTGACAGAGGAGATGTTTTCTGTCATAATTCTTTTGAACTTCAAACCATCTGAGAACTTCGGCGTCCGGCCTGCCGAAAAACGGAGGAAGGAGCATGGATTACAGAGAACATCTGCTCAACCGGTTTTTAGTTGAGGCATTTTACCAGATCCTGCGGACTGAGGAGCTTTGCATCTCCCGCGCCGGATACGACAATCTCTCGCTCAAAGAGCTTCACGTGATAGAAGCCGTCTGCCGCGCGGAGGAGGAAGGTTCCGGCAACCGGGCAACCTCCATTGCCCGCTCGCTCGGCGTCACGTCCGGGACGCTTACCACCGCCGTATCGTTGTTGGAGAAAAAGGGATACCTGATTCGGCAAAGGGACGCGGAGGACAAACGGGTTGTTCGCATCCGCCCCACGGAGTTGGGGCTGACTGCTAACCGAAGCCATGAGGCCTTTCACCGCGAAATGGTGCGGGATGTCATGAACGCCCTGAGCGAAGAGGAACTTGAAATCTTTCTTCGGGCACTGGGCCACATCGGCTCCTTTTTCAGGAGCAAAAAAAGAGTAAAACAGGAGGACTTTCATTAATGGTTCGCATTATTACTGACAGCACCAGCGACTTAAGCCGGGCGCGCGGAAGCGAGCTTGGCATCGACATTCTCCCGCTGACCGTTCATTTCGGACAGGAAAGCTTTCGCGACGGGGTGGACATCAGCATCAGTGAGTTTTACCGCAAGCTCGCGTCCGCGGAAAGTCTCCCCTCCACGTCGCAGATCAATCCCTCCGATTTTGAAACGCTGTTCCGCCAGTATATCGCGGAGGGAGACGAGGTGGTTTGTCTTCTGATTTCATCCGATCTGAGCGGGACCTGTCAGTCCGCTTTCATGGCCCGCGACATGGTCGACCCGGATAAAATTTTCGTCGTGGACACAAGAAACGTTACCTTNNCCGTTAGCATGCGCGACGCAGGAAAAGACGCCGCCCAAATTGCCGCGGAAATCGACGCCTTAAGCCGCCGCCTTTGCCTGATCGCCGTGGTAAGTACGCTCAAATATCTAAAGATGGGCGGCAGGTTGTCCACAACCTCCGCTCTTGTCGGCGGTCTTCTCAATATCAATCCGATCGTCTCCATTATCGACGGAAAAGTGGAGGCCATCGGCAAAGCCCGTGGGCGCAAGGCGGCCTTTGAGTTTATTCTCCGGCACATCCAGCAGAATCCGCCCGACCCGGACTATCCGGTTGCATTCGGACATTCCAACGACCCGGATGCGCTTGCGTCGTGCATGTCTTATTTTGCTCCCTATCTGAATACGGAAAAGCCGCTGGTCGGCGACATCGGCAGCATTGTGGGGACGCACGCGGGTCCCGGCGCGGTCGGCATCGCCTATTACAAAGCGATATAAGGAGCAAGACCATCTGAACCGGCAGGGGCACCGCCCCTGCCGGTTTTCTCTTTCCGGGCGGACATTGGTTTCCCGCCAGTTGAACGAAGGGATACAAATCGCGAATCGTCTTTGCTGTTTTGTTAAAAACGTTTCTGGAAATGAATGCGCCGATGTGGTATGATATTGCCGTTGCGGTAAGACTAGTGTCGTATCGCGGGAAACGGATTTATAACTCTATCGCCTGTCGGCGGCGCGTTCCATCCGGAGGGAGTATCATGCGCACGATTATCATAGCAGGAGGCGGCGCGGCGGGCATGATGGCCGCGCTTANNCGGCGCATCGTTTTGCTGGAACGGCAGGAGAGGGTGGGCCGCAAGCTGCTCTCCACCGGGAACGGCCGCTGCAATCTTTCCAATAGAAACGCTTCCGTGGAACGGTACTTTGGGGAAAACCCGGAATTCGCCGCACCGGCGCTGCGCGCGTTCGGCCCGGAGAAAACGATTTCCTTTTTCCGTAAGCTCGGGCTCCTGACACGGATTGAGCCGGACGGCAAGGTTTATCCTTACAGCAATCAGGCTGGAAGCGTATTGGACGTGCTCCGTTTTGCCTTGGAGACACGAGATAATATTCAGCTTCACACCGGCTGCGCCGTATCAAAAGCCTCTCGAACCGGAACCGGCTTTTCCGTCGAGACGGCGGAGCAGGTCTTCCGCGGCGAGCGGCTCATTATCGCGGCAGGCGGCGCGGCCAGTCCCGATCTCGGCGGCTCGGAGGACGGGTATCGTTTGCTTGAAGCCTTCGGGCATACCCGCACCTTCCTCTTCCCCGCCCTTGTGCAAATTAAAACGGACAACACCTATCCCCGCGCCCTGAAAGGGATAAAAACCAACGCGCGCGTCAGCCTAAGCTCCGGAAATTCCGTTCTCGCGCAAAGCACGGGCGAAATACTGTTTACGGAATACGGAGTGAGCGGCATTGCAGTCTTTGAGATTTCCCGGCACGTCTGCAAACAGGAGCGCCCTTTGACGCTTTCCCTCGATCTCATGCCGGAATGGGAGGAGCGCGAGATCCTTCTTCTGTTGAGAGAACGGCGGGCCGAGCTGGAAATGCTGCCCGCAGAGCAGTTTCTGACCGGCGTCCTGAACAAGCGTTTGGGACAGATGCTCCTCAAATATTGCGGCATTTCCTTCTCCCTGCCCATCGCCCGGCTGGAGGAGGAGCAAATTGAAACGATCGCAAAGGCAATGAAGAGTTTTTCTCTCCCCGTAACGGGAACCACGGGGCTTCAGAACGCGCAGGTGACGGCCGGCGGGATAGAAACAAAGCAGTTTGACCCGGAAACGATGGAAAGCCGCCTTTGCCCCGGTCTGTTCTCCGCCGGCGAGGTTTTGGACANNCTGCAATGGGCATGGTCAAGCGGGTACCTTGCTGGGAGGTCGGCCGCTCTATGATTGAAATCCGCGGAATAAAGCTCTTGCCCGGCGAGAGCGAGGCGCTGCTCCGGGAGCGCGCGGCCCGCGCCCTGCACATCGATTCCGGAACAATCACCGCTCTTGCCATTCGCAGAAAATCGTTGGACGCGCGAAAAAAACACCTCGTTTTCTTTCATTATACGGTGGAGGTCGCTGTTTCCGGCTCGGAAGAGAAAATTCTCCGGCGCTCCCGCAACCCGAGTGCAAAACTCTCTTCCCGCGAGGTATACCGCGTCCCGCAAGCCGGACGCCTACCGCACCGCCCGGTCGTAGCGGGTTTTGGTCCTGCCGGCATGTTCGCCGCCCTGATTTTAGCGGAGGCGGGAACCCGTCCCATTGTTTTGGAGCGCGGTGAGGATGCCAATACGCGGCGGCAGAAGGTGATGCGCTTTTGGGAAGCGGGAGAGCTTGATCCGGAATGCAACGTCCAGTTCGGGGAGGGCGGCGCCGGANNTTTTCCGACGGAAAGCTCACGACCGGTACGAAGGATTTTCGGATCGGCTGGGTATTGGAACAGCTTGTCCGTTTCGGAGCGCCCGAACAGATTCTCTATGACGCCCTGCCCCATATCGGCACCGATATTTTGGTCGGCCTAGTGCAGAACCTGCGCAGCCGGATTCTCGAATTGGGCGGAGAGGTGCGCTTCGGACAAAGACTGGACGGCTTACGTCAGGATCCGGACGGTCTTTGCGGCGTATCGGTCCATACCGCGCAGGGAACGTACCTTCTCCCCTGCCGCCAGCTGATTCTCGCTGTAGGCCACAGCGCCCGGGATACGTTCGAAATGCTGCACCGGGCCGGCCTTCCGCTCCTGCCAAAGCCCTTTTCCAT
>DCTG01000146.1 GCA_002329245.1 Clostridiales bacterium UBA1446 | reverse complement strand
CCTGCCGGTAAATATAACGCATCAAAAAAACTGCCGGAAGTAAGGCCGCCGTGATGTAAACGATCGCGACGGACAGTACAGGAACTATAAAAAACAATACGACGTTCTCCTTTGTGATGAATAGATTGGCATTAAACTCGGCGGGAATGCCTTTTTTTTGTCGGTTTGTTCAGCAGGATCAGAAGCGCGGTTAACACAACCACGGTGAGAAGCAGCCCGAAGAGCGCGGTGGAGAGGATTAGGCCGGGAAGGGAGAGGACCATTGCTTCGAACGTAATTTTGCCGGACAGGCAGCGGAAAAGAGGAAAGAACAGACGTATCAAAAACAAGATAGCGGATAGGAGTGCATAGCTCGTAAAAAATAGAATCAGTTTGTTCCTTACGGCTTTTTTCGACGGCGTTTTTCTCAATGCCCTTCCCCCCGAAGACCAACGGTCCGACAGTTTGCGGCAAAACCGATTGTTTCCGATATTTTACCATGGAATTTTCAGTAAAACAATCGATCTTTCATGAGATTTGTCGAAAGGCTTGTCAGTTGAAAGCGAATGGGATAAAATAACGTCAATTGAACGGTAAGGAAGCGAAGAAAAGCGACATGATTCAAGATATTGAGCCAAGAATTTTCGACAACCGATTTATGAACAAAGCGGCGCAGCCGCAGGATTTCTTCCTCGCCTACAAGGGGGATTCCGTCCTCGTCCGGGAGGGGATGGAGAAACTCTGGTATCCCTCTTTTTCCGATTTCGATGCGGTTTTTCCGCGCCTGACGGAAAACGCCCGGTTTCTCTTTGCCATTGACGGCATGAACTTCTTTCTGGTGGAGGAAGCGGGGCTTTACGCGGTTGCCGGCTGGGCATATGCCGGCGCAGAGCGCTTCCGGACGGAGCCGGAATACTGGCGCGGCTTCGCGGGCGCGCTGGGCTGGCAGCTTAGCCGATGGTATCGGGATCACCATTTCTGCAGCAGGTGCGGCAAGCCGATGACGCATTCGGATAAGGAACGCATGCTCTATTGCGAGGCCTGTTCCTTTCAGGCGTATCCGACGATCTCCCCCTGCGTGATCGTGGGGGTGCATAACGGCGATCGGCTGCTTTTAACCAAGTACGCGGGGCGGGCTTACAACCGCTATGCGCTCATCGCCGGCTTTGCTGAAATCGGGGAAAGTCTCGAGCAGACGGTTCGCCGCGAGGTAATGGAGGAGGTTGGCCTGAAGGTGAAAAACCTCAGGTTCTACAAGAGTCAGCCCTGGCCGTTTACCGATACGATTCTCGCCGGTTTTTTTGCCGAGCTGGACGGGGATGACAATATCAAAATAGACGAGAATGAACTCTCCCTCGGTGTGTGGATGGATCGGAAGGACATCCCGCCCGAAGGGCTGAAAATCAGCCTGATNNGACAGGCGAGATGATGGAAGTTTTCCGAACCGGAGCCATAAAGCTATAGTAAATCTGCAAGAAACATCCCCCGCAAGCGTCGCTCGCGGGGGATGTTTCTTGTATTTCAGCACTATTCTTCCAGCGAATGGAATAAAAACGTTCGGTCTTTCGCCGCGTGGTTACACTATCAAATATTTTGTTAGCTGTATAAATAAGTTTGATACATGAAATATAAAGCGGAGGATTCTTTCCGTCGATAAATTGAATGAGGAGTATTTAATAAAATGGGAGGAATGCCATGAAAAGGCTATGAGCCGCGAAATATAAACCGCCAGAACAAAATCGAAATACACAGGAAACCGGTACAGAAACAGAAAGCGCGACCCAATAAAAAAATTTGTATGTAAGGGTGCAGAGAATGACAACGTGGTATAAGAATATTAAGATATCCCAAAAGCTGATGATCAGTTTTATCATCGTAGCAGTCTTCGCCGGCATCGTGGGTCTTGTAGGGGTTATCGGCTTNNAGTTCTGTATGAAGAAAATGTTCTTGGCTTAAACAATGCGGGAAATGCGGCAATTTATTATCAAAGAATTCGATTTGACACTGTAAAAGCGATGTTGGTGGAAGAAAAATCACAGCGCAGCGCCAGCATTCAAAATATGAAATCATATGCGGAAAAGGTTGACGAATATCTAAAGGAATATGAAGCCGGAATCATAACGGAGACTGATAGAAATCAGTTTGATGCGATTACACCGTTATGGGAGTCCTATAAAACCATTATGAATCAGGTGATCGACTACTTAAACGGCAATCATGTTGACAAGGCGGAGAGTTTGGTTTTAGGCGAAATGGCCGCTGTGGGAAACTCGCTCCAGAGCTCCTTTGAAAACATGTTTATTTATAATACGGAGAGCGGAAAAATCAAATCAGAAGAAAACCAAAGACTGCTCGTTCTCTCGATCATTCTTATGGCGGTCGTCGTTTGCATCAGCATCGCCGCGGCAATCTCCTTGGGGCAGTTTAACAACTCCATGATAGGAAAACCGATGACGGTCTTTTCCTCTCTGGCAAAAATGATAGCGCTTGGAGACATTGCGGTTGAAAAAGTCCTGACGGAAAAAGACAGGCTGCTTACCCGCAGAAAAGACGAAGTCGGAGACCTTGCAAACGCGTTTGAACAGATGATTGATAGTACGACGGATCAGGTGAAAACCGCCCGGAGAATTGCGGACGGAGATCTGACGGCCGACGTAATCGTGCGGTCCGAAGAGGACGTATTGGGAAAAAGCATCCGCGACTTGAGTACAAAGCTCAGCGCGATCGTGGAAACCATCGTTACGGCGGCGGAACAGGTTGCGGCCGGCTCAAACCTCATTGCTGATTCCAGCAATACGCTCTCGGAAGGGTCCACCGAACAGGCAAGCTCCGTCGAGGAATTGACGGCTTCCTTGCAGCAAATCGCCGCCCAGATCGTTCAAAACAATGAAAACGCGAAAACCGCCAGCGTTCTTGCAAAGGATGCCGAATCCAAGGCGGAAAGCGGCAACCGGCAGATGCAGGAAATGCTCGGCGCGATGAACGATATCAGCGAGTCCTCAAAGAATATCAATAAAATCATCAAGGTGATCGACGATATCGCGTTCCAGACGAACATTCTTGCGCTCAATGCCGCGGTGGAAGCGGCCAGAGCCGGAATGCACGGCAAGGGATTTGCCGTCGTTGCGGAAGAGGTCAGAAATCTCGCGGCGCGTTCCGCGAGCGCGGCGAAAGAGACGACGGAAATGATCGAAGACTCCATAAAGAAAGTGGAAGCCGGCAGGAACCTTGCGAACAAAACGGCGGAAGCGCTCCATCAGATCGTCGAACAGGTGCAAAAAGCAGCCGAGCTTGTTAATGCGATCGCCGTGGCGTCGTCCGAACAATCCGTCGGGGTCGAGCAGGTCAATCAAGGCACCCTGCAGATTTCACAGGTTGTACAGGCAAACGCCGCTTCGGCCGAGGAGATTGCCGCCGCAAGCGAAGAGTTATCCTCGCAGGCTGCCCAGCTGAAGGAAGCCGTCGGCGTGTTCAAGCTTAAATAAGCGCGCCGCGTTGACTTGCCATTTGTTCCTACAACGCTTTGCTTTTTAAAATAGTAATCCCTTCGCGCTTTCATTCGGTGCGGAGTCGGGAGCGAGTCTGTTAATGTTTAAAACGGTTTCGGGAATTTATTCCCGAAACCGTTTC
>DCTG01000180.1 GCA_002329245.1 Clostridiales bacterium UBA1446 | reverse complement strand
CCATCATGTCGGGGGTGGCGACCACCACGTCGTAGTCAAAGAAGTTTTCGGTCTGAATCTTGGAAACCATATCCTCGGCGCCGACAAAATCCGCGCCCGCCGCAAGCGCTTCGTCGGCCTTGGGGCCCTTGGCGAAGACCAATACCTTGCGGGTTTTTCCGGTGCCGTGCGGGAGCACGATGGCGCCGCGGACCTGCNNCGGCGTGACGGGAGTCGACGCCCAACTTCACGTGGAGTTCCACGGTTTCGTCAAATTTAGCGGGAGCGGCCTTTACCACAAGAGCCATCGCGTCGGTGATATCGTACAGGACGGATTTGTCAATCAGCTTTGCGCTCTCTTTGTATTTCTTGCCTCTGAACATAAAAATCCTCCTCCTTACTCTCCGACTACGACGCCCATGCTGCGCGCTGTGCCGGCTATCATGCTCATGGCCGCCTCGATATTTGCGGCGTTCAAATCGGGCATCTTCAGCTCGGCGATCCTGCGGATTTCTTCCTTGCTGATGGTTGCGACCTTAGTCTTGTTGGGAACGCCCGAGCCGGATTCGATGTGGCAGGCCTTCTTGATCAGAACGGCGGCGGGCGGCGTTTTGGTGACGAAGGAGAAAGAGCGGTCGGCATAGATGGTGATGACGACGGGGATGATGAGTCCGACGTCGTTTTTGGTCCGCTCGTTGAATTCCTTCGTAAAAGCGGTGATGTTGACGCCGTGCTGGCCCAAAGCGGGACCGACGGGGGGAGCCGGCGTCGCCTTGCCGGCCGGGATCTGCAGTTTGACGTAACCTGTTATTTTTTGTGCCATAGAGGGCACCTCCTGTCTAATCTAATTAAGCTATACCCGGAGGGTTCAATGCGCGATGGGCTCCACCTGATCGAGCTCCAATTCCACCGGAGTTTCCCGTCCGAACATGGATACCACGACGCGAACCTTGTTCTTGTCCAGAGCGATGTCTTCCACGACGCCCAAAAAGGATTTGAGCGCGCCGTCTATGATCTTGACGGTATCGCCAACCTGATAGCTGACCATGATCTCGCATTTTTCCATGCCCAAGGCGGCTACCTCCTCTTCGGTGAGGGGGATGGCCTTGTTGCCGGAGCCGACAAAACCGGTCACGCCCCGGATGTTCCGGACCAGATGCCATGTTTCGTCGGTGAGCACCATCTTTATCAGGACATATCCCGGGAAGGTCTTCCGTTCCACGGTTTTCGCCCCGCCGTCCGTGATCTCCGTCACGGTTTCCATAGGCACCTTAACGTCTAAAATCAGGTCGTGCAGGTTTCGGTTCTCCACATGCTTTTCAATGGTGGCGGCTATGGTGTTTTCGTATCCGGAATAGGTATGCACAACATACCACTTTGCATTCTCAGACATGGCCCGCACCTAACCCCGGATAATGGCGATCAGAGCCTGAACGCCGTTGCCGGCCAGCCAATCGAATATCCATATGAAAAAACCGATGACAAGAACGCACAGGATGACGATCCAGGTGTTGTTGGCCGTCTGCTTCGGTGTCGGCCATACTACTTTTTTCAGTTCGCCCTTGATATCGCGTATCCCGCGCATGATTTTGCCAAAAAGCCGGGCAAGCTTGGAGGGCTGCTTCTTCTTCGCGGGCTTTTCGCCCTCGTCGGCCTTTCGAAGCTTCTTCTCGTTTTCTGCCATGCAAACACTTCCTTTCCTGCCGTTTCGTTTCGGTTACTTCGTTTCGCTGTGAAGCGTGTGTTTTCTGCAGAAGGGGCAGTACTTGTTCCTCTCGAGGCGGTCCGGCGTGTTCTTTTTATTTTTTACGGTATTGTAGTTTCTCTGCTTGCATTCATTGCACCGAAGCGTAATCTTTACCCGCATTTGCGTGGCACCTCCTTGGATTTTGTTTGGCGTTTCCGGCCGGTTTTCCGTTTCCGGGAAAAAGAAAAACCGCCGAAACCGGAAGCAGCTCCCGCTGGGGAATTTGCATACCGATTTCCGCGATCTGATCGGGCAGCGCAAAAAGCCGGAAAACACCCGGCAAATCGTTTTGTCCGAAAAACGTGAAAAGTCGGCCTGACAGCCTCCCTAATGCGGCAACCGCCGAAGGGGATGCGCCGGATGGGAAAAAGGGCGCAAAAATAAAACCCCTATACATAGGTGGAAAGAGTCTATCACAATTATCGGAATACGTCAAGCAAAAGTTAAAAAAGAGCGGAGTAACGATGCAAGACCGCCCGTTGCGGGCGGTCTTGCGTCTTTGGTCAAGTTAATTATCAATGCTGCATTTGATTGCGCAGGGGCTGGCCGGAGAGGTAGCGCCCGATATTCTCGCAGAAAAGGTCGACGGCGAGCCGGGTCAGAATCGGCGCGTCCGCGGACATATGTGGCGTGAGGATCACGTTCTCCATATCCCAGAGGGGGCTTTCCGGCGGAAGCGGTTCCGGGTCGGTAACGTCCAAGGCCGCCCCTGCGATCACGCCGTCCCGCAGCGCGCAAACCAATGCTTCCTGGTCTACGACGGCGCCCCGCGCGACATTGATGAGAAAGGCCTCCGGTTTCATTTTGCGCAGCTGCGCCGCCCCGATCAGATGGTGCGTTTCCGGGGTCAGGGGTGTGGCGAGCACCACGTAATCGGACCGGGAAAGAAGGTCGTCCAAGCATGCGTTCGAGAGCACCTCGTCGAAATGCGGCGTGGGCGCCGGGTGACGGCGCAGCCCGATCGTATGCATCCCGAAGGCTTTCGCGCGTTTTGCCGCTTCGGAGCCGATGGAGCCGGCGCCCACGATGCCGATGGTTTTTCCGAAGGCCTCAACCGGATCCCGCGTCATGCCCTTCGCCCAGACATGCTCCCGCTGTTTCCGGAGCATGAACGGGAGCGTGCGGTTCCAGGCAAGGATGTAGCCCATGACGCTCTCGGCGACGGTTAAAGAATGGATGCCGCTTGAATTGGTAATCAGGATGGGCAGCTTCGCGATTTCGGAGGACATGACGGGGTCCATGCCGGCGGAAAAGGAATGAAACCAGCGCAGCTTCGGATTTTTGAGGCAATAGGCCGCCGGCATTTCGCCGGTTCCGCCCCAGGTAAAGAGGATCTCTGCGAAAACGCCGCTCCGGAGCAGCTCCTCCTCCGTTTCAAAGCGCCAGACTCTTCCGCCGCAGGCTGCCTCAATCTGCCTTATATGGGTATTTTGAAAGAAGAAGGGCACCTTTGCGGAGGGCTTGAACAAAAACACGACATCAGCCATACGTAGCAGTCCTTTCCGGTCCTGCGCGCACAGGCGCGCATAGAAGTCAATCCAAAAACATGGCGGCGTCGTACCCTGCGCGGATGGCGTCCTTTACCACGCCGGGCCGGACGCAGTTCCCGATGGGGATAAAGCGCGGCGCGCAGAAGCGAAGCTTCTCCGATTCCTCTTCCCGGGAGCGCATGCCGACGGAGATGACCACGGTGTCCGCGGGAAGGAAAATGGGGTCTCCGGAGGCGTTCAGGGCCTCCACGCCCGCGTCCGTGATGGCGCTGCACCTGGTGTTCGTGAACACCTTGACCTTCCACTTCTCAATTTCCCAGCGATAGGTTCTCGCGTAGCGGAAGTTGGCGTCGTTCGCGATGTCGGGAAGCATCTCGACGATGCTGACCTCTTTGCCCTGCTGCGCCAGATGAAGGGCCGTCTCAATCCCGACCAGTCCTCCGCCGATCACGACCACCCTGTCGCCGACCGGAGCGCCCTTGTCCACTTCCTCGGCCATCAGCACATGGTCCTTGTCGATGCCGGGGAAGGGCGGACGAATCGCGTCCGCGCCGATGGCGGAAATAATGACGTCCGCGTTTTCCTGCAAAGCAATCTCCGGGGTAAGCGCGGTATTGAGCTTAACCGTCACGGGGAGGCTGCGCAGCTGCGCCTCCATTGCGCCGATGAGCTTGAAAAGATCGTGCTTGAAGGGCACGTGCTCGGCGAAGTTGAGCGCCCCGCCCAACACGCCGGATTTTTCATAAAGAATCACGTCGTGGCCTCGCTCGGCAGCCGTGATGGCGGCTTCCATTCCGCCCGGGCCGCCGCCCGCGACGAGGATTTTTTTCCTGCCTTTTGCGGGGGGGATAAACTGGGTCTCATATTCTCTGCCGATCGTGGGGTTGACGGCGCAGCGGGCCGTTCCGAAGGTAAAGCGGCCGGACTGGCAGGTGGCGCAGCGCTGGCAGGGGCGTACCTCGGCGGCCCGGCCAAGCTGCCCTTTGATCGCGATGTCGGGGTCGGCCAAATACTGCCGGCCCAAGGCGATGATATCGGCCTTGCCCGAGGCGACGGCCTCCTCCATCATCGCAAGGTCGTTGAAGCCGCCCACGGTCGTTACGGGTTTCTTCACAGCCTGCTTCACGGCGGCGGCAAGATGCAGCAGGTGCCCGTGGGGCTGGAAGATGGGGGACTGCATGATGTCCTGGTGGGGAGGGAACATATGGAAGCAGGAGGAGACGTGGAACGAGTCCACATAGGGCTCCAAGATCTTGCAGATCTCCACGGATTCCTCAATTTCCAGACCGCCCTCCATCCCGTCCCTGCCGTTGATGCGAAAATCAATGGGGAACCGGGGGCCGACCGCCTCGCGGATCTTTTTCAGTACCATGATGGCAAAGCGGCAGCGGNNCCCCGCCGTATTTGTCGGTGCGCTTGTTGGTATAGGGGGAGAAAAACTGACCGATGAGCCAGCCGTGCGCTGCGTGAATCATCACCATATCGAAGCCCGCCTTCTTGACGCGCGCGGCGCAATCGGCGTATGCTTCGGCGATTTCCGTCATCATTTCCTCGGTCATGGCCTCGGAGAGGATTTCCACGGGGTTGTTCGTCTGGAAGCCGATGACCACCGGGACCTCGGAGGGGCCCAAAGGCCTGCGTCCGCCGATGAATTGCGGGTCGCAGACAATGCCGCCATGGGATAGCTCATAGGAAGCCAAAGCGCCGTATTTATGGATTTCCTCCGCGCAGCGCACCAGGCTGGGCAGGCAGGCGTCGCGGTATAAAAGCACCTGCTTCGGGTGGTTTTGTCCGGTGGGATGTATAATTCCGTCGCCTACCGTGACAAGCGCCGCGCCGCCCTTAGCCTTGCGGCCGTAGTACGCGATGTTGTGCTTGCCCAAGGTTCCGTCGTTTTCGACGTCGCCCTGGGAAGAGGGGGCCGCGACGATGCGGTTTCGCAGGGTGACGGAACCGACCTTGATCGGTGCAAAGAGATGGGGAAAATAGGGGTTCATAATGGGGTGTCTCCTTTTCAATGTGATATACCATACCCGGATTTGGTAAGAAAACCGCCGCCTGATAATCCGGGCGGTGGCCGGTATCCGGATGTGTTTTCAATTGTGTGCGGAGAAAGGGGCGTGCCTCGGCGAAAGGTTTGTAAGACACGCCCCGTCTCCTTGGTGAAAAGAGAAGAAGAAAGCAAACCGAATGACTGTTTAGAAACCCTTAGGTGCCCGAGAAGGATCTCAGCTGCTCGGCGACTTCCGCGTCCGCCGCAGCGACCTCGGCCCAGGCGGCGTCATACGCGCCGGCTTTATAGGTTTCTCCCAAGTCTACCACGACGACGCCGGCTTGTTCAAGAATCGAAATGTTTTCCTTGTTGAAGGTCTGGTTGTGGTTCAGCGAGTCTTTCTCCCAGTCGATGGCGCTTTGCGTGATGGCGTCCTTCTGCACTTCGTCCAATTTCTCCCACACATGGTTCGCGATCAGGAGGGAGGAGTCGGAGTTGAATACGCCGGGCATGAGCAACGTTTTGAGCACCTTGCCCAGATCGTTGTCCACAAAGTCTTTCAGCGTGCCGCCGGCTCCCTGCACCACGTTCTTCTCAAGCGCCTGGTAGACGTCGGCCCAGCCCATGGTCACCATTTCGGCGTCCACGGACGCGATAAGGGGCTTCGTGGCGGAGGTGCCGCGGATGGTCAGGCCTTTCAGCTCCACGACGGAGGAGACTTCTTTGTTCAGCCCCAGTACGAAGTAGCTGCCGTCCTGGGTGCGGGCGAGATAGTGCGCCTTGAGCACATCCGAGGTGATGGAATCCACGTAGTCCACGCCGCCGCTTTCGCGCATCGTCGCGGGATCGGTCAGCTTCAGTCCTGCCAGGCCGGGTGCTACCGTAACCACATAGGCAATGGGGGTATAAACGAGCTCCACAATCCCGTTTTGCATCGCCTCCGCAATCTGGTCGGTGGGAATGGCCTCGGGACCGTGTCCCCAGACAACCGTCACGCTGCCACCGGAACGCTCGCTTACGGATTTGCAGAAGGTTTCAAAGTAATAGTAGTGGTCGGAGCCTTCCGCAAACGCGCCGGAAAGACGGATGGTGATCGGTTTGGAAGAAGGGGCGCCGGTATCGCCTGCGGCCGGCGTCGTGGTTTCCGCGGGAGCAGTGGTTCCGGGTGGGGAAGAAGCGCCCGGGCTGCAGGCTGCCATGCCGAGACAGAGGGTGAGCGCCAAGAGAAAAGCCAGTGTCTTTTTCATGTTCATTCCTCCAGTAATAAATTTTGTCAAGCACTCACATAAATTCCGCGGGGAATAGGGACCCGTTCGCCTGCGTGCGGCGCGCGCCTAGGAGATGAGGCCGGGCAGCGCTGTGACAAGGGGAGGAATCAGCGCGAGCAATCCCACGGCGATAAGGTCCAAAACGATGTAGGGTACGGCTCCCTGCATGATGTGCGTCATGGTAACCTCGGGCGGCGACACCCCTTTCATGACGAAGAGAGACATGCCGACGGGGGGAGTGAACTGGCCGATCTGAAGCAGAATCAGGAAAAGGACCGCAAACCAAATCTCATCAATGCCGAAGGCTTTGACCAGCGGCATGAACAGAGGCAGGCAGATCATCATAATCGCGGCCTGCTCGATGAAAAGACCCATGAGAAACGTAATGAGCAGCATCGCGCAGAGAACCAGCGCCGGGGAGCTGACCGCCTGCGTAACCGCAAGGACGGCCTGCCGGCTTGCCCCGGTAAAGGAAAGGACCTGACTGAAGCCGGAGGAAGCCGCGATAATCAGCATCAGCATGGTGGTGGTTTTAAGCGAGCCGATCAGGGTCCGAATTAAAAGCTTGAAAGAAAACTTCCGGTAGGCCATCGCTAAGATGTACGAGGCCAAAGCGCCCAGCGCCGCCGCTTCCGTGGCGGTGCCCACGCCGGCGAAGATAATGCCGATCACCACGAGAAAAATGAAAAGGAGCGGGACGATATCCTTGAAAATCGTGGCAACTTTCTCGGAAACCGATATGAACTGTTCGGCCTCCTCCTCCAATTTGGGTGCCAAGGAAGGATTGCGCACGCAGGACAGGATGATGTACGCGATATAGAGGATAAGCATCAGAACGCCGGGGACGATCGCGCCGATCAGAATCTTGCTGACCGATATGTTCGCAATTCCGCCGAGCATAACCACCTGATTGCTGGGCGGGATAATCATGGCCAGCGCGCCGGAGGCCATAATGGAACCGGTCGTCATTTGCTTGGAGTATCCGCGCCGCATCATTTCCGGCATCATCAGGGAGCCGAACATGGCGGTGTTGGCGAGCGAGGAGCCGCTGAGCGCGGCAAAAATTCCGCCGCCGAGCAGGGTGATGACGCTCAGCCGGCCCGGAACCCGGCGGACCAGACGGGAGAGGGCGTCCATGGTGCGGGTGATAATGCCGGACTGGAAAAACACTTCGCCCATAATGACGAAAAAGGGGATCGGGGTGAAATTGAAGTTGCAAAGCTGGGACTGCATGCCGAGCACAAGCTGCCTCAGGCCGCCGAACCCCATCATGCTGAACATCGCAAAGCCGGAAACCAAAAGAAAGCTGAACGCGATGGGCAGCCCCGTAAACATGACCGCTACGAGACAGACGAGGATTAAGGTGAGGACCAAGGACCATTCCATCACGCGGCGCCCCCTTCCCGGCCGGCCTTATCCGCTTTGAAATTCCCAATCATGTTGCGGACGGACTGGACGGCCAAAAAGAACGAGCTGACGGGAATAGGGGCCATTAAAACCCATTTCGGCGTTCTGAGGAAATCGTCGACGGCAACGTGGTTTACGAAACTGGTATATGTAAGGGAAACGCCGATGCAGCAAACCACAACGGAAATACAGGCGATCAAAAGATCAATGACCGCGCGCCAGAACGGCTTTATCCCGGGCGGCAGGGCGTCCACAACCATATCGATGGAAACATGCCCCCGCTTCTGCAGCAGCCAGGGCGAGCCGAGAAAGGCGATGAACAGCAGGGAATAAGAGGAGTAGTCGATCAGAAAGGCAAAGGGTTCTCTGAAGAGATAACGGGACAGGGTGGCAAAACAGACCGCCAGAAGCAGGAACAGGACAATGACGCCGGCAATGGCCGCAAGCGCGAGGATACAGGAATCGATCGCCTTGTTGAGCCCTCGGGAGAAGGGGCTCCCGGCATCCGTTCCCGCGCCGGAAGAATGTGTCACGCAGATTTCTCCTCTCGTCGCAAGAATTTGGTTTAAAACAAGGATAATTGTCTATTATTTAACAATCGCCGCTTTCAGTATAGCATTGCGCGGCCCGTTTGTATGTCCGCCAGTGAACACAAGATGTTTTTTCGTTTTGACTTTTTATAGAGATCAGACTACAATACAAACAAAGACGCCCCGGCGCGGGCGTCGGATGCGACTGAGCGTCGCCGGTTCCGCGAAGGCCGGCGCGAAATGAGGAGCGGGAGGGTTTCCCGGTGAGCAATCTGGATCATTCTGCCCCCGCAAGGCCCCCGGTCATACCGGACGAGCTTTGGAATCAGCTCCAGCAGGTAGGGAAACGAATGCGGTACCGGGCGGGCGAGACCATTTATTTTCAGGACGGCGCGAGCGAAGGCGCATTCTGCATCGAGCGCGGCAGGGTAAAGGTGTCTCAAATCCTCTCCGACGGGACGGAGGCCATCTTATCCCAGTTTACGGACCACTGCATGTTCGGCGAGGCGTCCGCCTTGGGCGGTGATGTGGGAAATCCGATGGCGGTCGCGCAGACCGACGTTTCCGCCCTGCTCATTCCCACGCAGGAAATCCGGGAACTGCTGAAAACAAATCCGGACTTTGCCTGGTATCTCGTAAACAGCCTTGTGCACAAGCTGACGGCCAGCACCATCCAGCTGGGGGCGATCGCCGGAAAGCGGGTGATGTCCCGTCTTGCGTCCACGCTTCCGATTTTGGACTATTACGGCGTGCCCCAGGACGAGGGGCACGGCTGGTATCACATCACACACGCGGAACTGGCCGGCCTCATCGATACCACCCGCTCGAACGTGACGGCGCTGCTGCGCCGGCTGGCGCAGCAAAACCTCATTGAGCAGCGGCGCAACCGGGTGCGCATCCTGGACCCGGCGGGGCTGCGCGAGCTTGCGCAGGCCGGGGAAGAAGCGCCGACGGAAAGCCTTCGGAAAGCCATAAGGCAAAAAGCGGACGGGGACGGCCCTGAAGAATAAGCTGCCGTCCCTGTTTTTCATTCCCGGCGCCAATTGGAGCGCCGTGCTGAAAGGTCCGTGTTTACACGGCGCGCAGCGATGTGATATGCTATGATTCCGGCACAAAGATGCGGAAAAGGAGAGAGCTTTTCATGCGGGAAGTTCCGTCGGAAGTAATTGTACGGACGGTCGAGCGGCTTTTTGTCGAGGCGAACACGCAAATCGGGGACGACGTCTCCTGTGCGATGGAATCCGCCCTGCGGGGTGAGGAATCCCCCGTCGGCCGCGCGGTCTTGGAGCAGATTTTGGAAAATTACCGGATTGCCGCCGGGGAAGAGATTCCAATTTGTCAGGACACGGGCATGGCCGTCCTTTTCCTTGAATTGGGGCAGGAGGTTCACATTACCGGGGGCCTGCTCGAAGAGGCGGTAAACGAGGGCGTCCGCCGGGCATACGTCGGCGGCTGCCTGCGCAAATCCGTCGTTGCCGACCCCCTGTTCGAGCGGAAAAATACCGGCGACAATACGCCGGCCGTTATCCATCTGAAGCTTGTCCCGGGCGACCGGATCAAAATAACGGCGGTGCCGAAGGGGTTCGGCAGCGAGAACATGAGCGCCGTAAAAATGCTCAAACCCTCCGACGGGGTCGAGGGTCTGGAAGCCTTTGTGACGGAAACCGTTTTAAAGGCCGGTCCGAACGCCTGTCCTCCCGTGGTGGTGGGCGTCGG
Organism: Clostridiales bacterium UBA1446; assembly: GCA_002329245.1. Taxonomy (GTDB): domain Bacteria; phylum Bacillota; class Clostridia; order Oscillospirales; family Oscillospiraceae; genus UBA1446. The sequence goes on along the minus strand of DCTG01000180.1, from coordinate 437 downwards.
AATCGGCGGGACACTGGAACAGGCCGCGCTTCTGTCCAAGCAGGCCGTCGCCCGCGGCGTGGGGACGGAAAACCCAAGTCCTCCGTATGCCGCGCTGGAACGGCGGCTTTTGGAGCGGGCGAACCGTTTGGGGCTCGGGCCGGGCGGAACGGGAGGCACCGTTACGGCACTGGCGGTCAACGTATTGTTCGCCCCCACGCATATCGCCGGGCTTCCGGTGGCGGTGAATATCTGCTGCCACGCGGCGCGGCACAGGGAGGCGGTCATTTAAGATGGAAAGAGAAATCCAGCTGCATCTGCCCGTTTCGGAGGAAACCCTGCGCGCGCTGCGCGCCGGCGACACGGTGCGCATCACGGGAAGCCTTTATACCGCCCGGGACGCGGCGCACCGGCGCATGCTTGCGGCGCTCGACGCCGGGGAACGGCTGCCGTTTGAG
>DCTG01000194.1:35701-41854 GCA_002329245.1 Clostridiales bacterium UBA1446 | reverse complement strand
CGGCGACGGCGCGGCGGCCATGCGTTACACCGAGGCGCGCCTTTCCAAGCTCGCTTCCGAAATGCTCAGGGACCTTGACAAAGACACCGTGGACTTCGGCCCGAACTTTGACGAGTCCCTCACCCAGCCTCTGGTGCTCCCCTCCCGCTTTCCGAACCTTCTGGTGAACGGCAGCAACGGCATCGCCGTGGGCATGGCGACGAACATACCGCCCCACAACCTGACCGAAACCATAAACGCCATTCTCTGCGTTTTGGACAATCCGGACGCGGATTTGGACGATCTGATGGAACACATTCAGGGACCGGATTTTCCGACAAAGGGCATTATTATGGGACGGGCGGGAATCCGCGCCGCCTATGCCACGGGCCGCGGCCGGATCAAGGTGCGCGCGCGGACCGAGATGGAGGAATTCGGGCAGGGCCGCACCCGCATTATCGTGACGGAGCTGCCGTATCAGGTCAATAAGGCAAGGCTGATCGAGAGCATCGCGGAACAGGTGCGGGATAAGCGGCTGGAAGGGATATCCGGGCTGCGGGATGAAACCGACCGCGACGGAATGCGCATCGTCATCGAACTCAAGCGCGACGCGAACCCCCAGGTGGTGCTCAACCGCCTGTTTGCCTCCACGCAGCTGCAGGTTACCTTCGCCATCGTGCTGCTCGCGCTTGTGAACAACCAGTCGCAGCCGCGCGTTTTGTCCCTGCGGCAGATCTTGGACGAGTACATCGCGTTTCAGAAGGAAGTACTGATCAGGCGCACCCGCTACGATTTGAAAAAGGCGCAGGACCGGGCGCATCTGCTCGAAGGCCTCTTGGTTGCGGTGGAGAACATCGACGAGGTCATAAAAATTATCCGCAGCAGCTACGACGACGCGAAGGAGAGGCTCATGGAGCGCTTTTCCCTCTCCGATGTGCAGGCGCAGGCAATCCTTGAAATGCAGCTGCGCCGCCTGCAGGGTCTGGAGCGGGAAAAAATCGAAGAAGAGTATGCGCAGCTGCAGGAGAAAATCAAGTATTACAACGAACTGTTGGCCTCGGATGAGATGCTGGTCGGCGTGCTGCGCGAGGAACTCATCGAGATCCGGGAGAAATACGGCGACAAGAGACTGACGGAAATCGCCGTCGTGGAAGACGAGATCGATATCGAGGACCTCATCGACGAGGAAGAGTGCGTGTATACGCTGACAAACGCCGGCTACATCAAGCGGATGCCGGCAAATACCTATCGGGCGCAGCGGCGCGGGGGAAAAGGGATTACCGGAATGACGACCCGCGAGGAGGATTATGTAGAGACCATATTCACCGCGTCCACGCATGATTATATTATGTTCTTTACGAGTCTGGGCCGGGTCTACCGCAAAAAAGGATATCTGATTCCGGAGGCCGGCCGGACGGCAAAGGGCACCAACATCGTCAATATTCTCCCCTTGGAACCGGGAGAGCGCGTTACCGCCATGATCCACCTGAGAGAATTCCCGGACGACAGGTTCCTCGTCATGGTTACGCGAAACGGTACGGTCAAGCGGCTTTGCCTGTCCGTTTTGAACACAACGCGTAAGACCGGCATCCGGGCGATCACCTTGGAGGAGGGAGACGAGCTGATCTGCGTGCGGCAGACCGACGGGGAGCAGAATATTCTCATCGCCACGCACGAAGGAATGGCCATCTGCTTCCGGGAGACGGACGTGCGCGTCATGGGGCGCGACGCCGCGGGCGTTCGGGGCATCCGGCTGCGCGAAGGGGATTATGTGATCGGAGCCGCGCGCGCGCGGCCTTCGGGAGCCCTGCTCACGGTGACGGAAAACGGCTACGGAAAGCGGACCGCCATCGAAGAATATCTCAGGGGCGAGAACGGAGAACCCCAGCACAGAGGCGGATACGGGCTGAAAAACTACAACCTGACGGAAAAGACGGGAAAAGCGGCCGCGGTTAAGGTCGTGGACGAAACCGACGACATTATGATTATTTCGGACGACGGCACCGTGATCCGGATGGCGGCCTCGGATATCAACATATACAGCCGGGCGACGCAGGGCGTCATCCTCATGCGAGTTTCCGAGGGCGCAAAGGTAATTTCCCTTGCCCGGACGGAGCGGGAGGAAGAAACCGCCGAAGAGCAGCAGGAGGAAGAGGGAAACTGAACGCCTAACAGTCCGGATCGATGGAGACGCATATGGCCTACAAAGAGGTGACAATCTACACGGACGGAGCCTGTTCCGGAAATCCCGGGCCCGGAGGCTGGGGAACCATCCTGATTTATAACGGGAAGGTAAAGGAACTGTCCGGCGGCGAGCCGGAAACGACAAACAACCGCATGGAGCTCACGGCGGTCATCCGCGGGCTGGAAGCCCTGAAGGAACCCTGTTCGGTCCGGCTTTACAGCGACTCGAAGTATGTTGTGGACGCGCTTTCGCAAGGCTGGGCGGCACGCTGGCGGAAAAACGGCTGGCGAAGGCGCGACAACAAGCCGGCGCTGAACCCCGATCTTTGGGAGCGCCTTCTGGAATTGTGCAAAATCCACCGTGTGAGCGCCTTTTGGGTAAAAGGGCACGAAGAAAACCAACATAACAACCGCTGCGACGCGCTTGCCGTTTCGGAACGGTGCAAGTTCGAGTCTGGAGGTGCTTCGTGAAAAGACTCGCCAGCCTTCTGGTCTGGGTACTGATAGCGGCAATTTTATCCGGCGCGGCGCCCGGACGCGCCTTTGTAAACGCCTCCGGCTGGGCGCAGCCGGAACTGGCGCAGGCGGAGGAGCTGAAGCTCCTTCCGGCCGAGCTCTTGGCCGCCGACCAGTCCGAACCCATCAGCCGGCTTGCGTTTGCAAAGCTTGCCGTTTCCCTGTGGGAAACCGTTGCAAAGCAGGATGCGCCGCTCGCCCCGGAAGAAACCTTCTCCGACACCCGTGATTTCGCCGTGAGAAAAGCGGCCGCGCTCGGGATTGTGAACGGGGTATCCGCGGGCGTGTTTGCCCCGGCTCTGCCCATCCAGCGGCAGCAGCTGGCCGTGATGCTTAGCCGTACGATGGATTCGCTTCTTTGGACGCCGGCGGAAAGCGAAACGAAGCGGTTTGCCGATGACGGAGAAATCGCAGGCTATGCGAAGGATGCCGTCTACCGCCTGCGGGCGCTTGAAATTTTTAACGGCGACGACAGAAATTGCGCAAATCCAAGCCGGAGCATTACCAACGAGCAGGCGGCGGTGCTGACGCTGCGCGCCTATCTCACGATAACCGGCGCGCAGGCGGAGGAAGCCGCGAGACTGCGGATAAACGGGCGAAACGCGTGGCTTTCCATGCCGGAAAGTAAGCTCAAAGCCATATTCGGCCTGCCGGAGGAAACACTCGATTCCGGCCAGGGCTTCCTTTGGTACATATACGGAATCAAAACATATGAATCCTTTTTTATGGCCGGGGTGCAAAACGGCTCTGTCTGCGCGCTCTTTGCCGCGTACGGGGACTTTGCATACCTTGGCATGCGCTGCGGGGAGAAAGCCGCAACCGCGCTGCCCGCGTCAAAAAAGGTGGTAACCAAGCTTGTTGAGCCGGCGGCGCATGCAGTCACGAAATGTTATGACGGCGGGGACGCGCTTTACGCCGTGCTCCTCCGGCCGGAGGGGAGCGGGAACGGAGTCAACGCCGCCTCCTGCCCCGACGGGGGACGGCTTCTGATGCATATGGCCAACGCGCTGCGCGTTCATGAGGGGAAAAGCGCCCTCCTTTGGAGCGGCGAAGCGGCGCGGGTTGCGCAGCTGCACAGCGCCGACATGGCCGCGCGGGAAGAACTCGGCCACGATTCCTCGGCCGGGGATTCCCTATCCGAACGCATGACGGCGGGAGGCGTTTCCTGGTCGTCGATCGGCGAAAATATCGGGCGCGTGCCGGGCGGAGACCTTTTGAGCCTATACCACGAATGGAGCGGCGCCCCCGGGTACCGGGCAAACCTGCTCAACGAAGCGTTCATGTTTACCGGCGCGGACGGCGCGTACAACAAGGAATACTATTTTGCGATGGAGTTTTACCAGCCGTAACGGAACAACGAAAACGGGCTGCAGCATTGCTGCAGCCCGTTTCATTCTTCAATAAGGTCAGCTATAAGGTCAGCCCCGGCCGATTGCCCAGTTTGAAGCGGTGTCCGGCACCTCCGGGACAACCGCCACAAAGAAGCCGTCCGCCGCGTCCGGCGCGGCCTGTCGAACCGCAGCCGAGAGGGCCGGAATTTCTTCTTCCTTGCAGGGGACGTAAATGCGGTCCGCCTTGGCGGTTAAAAGCGCAAGCGTATGTCCGCTGGCCGGGTTTTTCCCGTTTTGCACGGTTTCGGCATCCGTGAGGACGGAAATCGCAACGGGAAATTCGGAGAGGGCGGCTTCCATGCGTCCGAGGAAATCGTCGATCACGTCGGAAAACGGCGTGGAGGCGTTTGCGCCATAGGAAATATAGCTCACCTTCCCGCGCACGGGGAAGCCGCAGTTCTCCAAGAGAATTTCGTCGAATCCAAGCTCCGCCAGCTCCTTGGCCAGCGCGATCAGGTATTCCTGCGCCTCCTCGCTGTAGGGGTTCATCCAGCCGGTATATTCCGTATCGTACCAGCGGTATCCGCTGCCCGTCATGATGGAGAGCTTATGCTTGTATTTCGGGATCGCGTTGTCGCGAAAACAGGAAATTTTCGCAACCAGCCAAAGCTCCGGCTCCTTTGCAGCGGCCCGGATGGCGTCGTTCACGGCGAGATCCGTTTGGGAAACGCCTGCGCCCACGGCAAGCTCCGTCTGAGAGAAAAAGCCCAAGCTGCCCCCTTCCGCTTTCATGGTCAGGATCAGGGTGTTGGCTCCCGATTCCGCAAAACGGTTTCGCAGCGGTTCCGACAGACCGGCCTCCGAGAGCGCTTCGGGATCGGCAAGGACCGCCCGGATCCGGTCGGGCCGTTCCGGCGGGGGAGGAGTTTCCGGCTTTTCCGGCTGCGCCACCTGCACGGGAGGCAGGTCCGTGCCGTCGCCGTTTGGAGCCGGCTTTTCGTCCGTCCGGAGGAAGGGAAGATCCAGATAGACGCCGTCGGCGCTGTAGACCAGGTAACGCTGCAGATAGAGATAGCCCGCGGCGGCAAAAAGCAGCAAAACGACAAGGACAATGAAGAGCGTTTTCGCAAGCTTTCGTCCCCTTGATGTTCCACGGTATGAATGGTAGCCAAAGCGAGCCATACGGTCCACCCCATTCCTGCCGCGCGGCAAAAGGATGCTTATTCCGTTTCGTACAGGCGGGACAGGCGCACAAGTTTATCGTACTTTTCCTTCGCGTGCTGCTCCGCCTTCGCAAAGAGGGCTTCCGCCCGGTCGGGGAAGGTGAGCGGGAGCGCGCTGTACCGGACTTCGTTCATGATAAACTCGCGGTAGCTGCCGGTCGGCGCCTTGCTGTCGAGCTGGAAGGGATTCTTGCCGGCCTTCGAAAGGCGCGGATCAAACCGGAAGAGGTGCCAGTACCCGGATTCCACGGCAAGCTTCATCTCCGTCATCGATTTTCCCATGCCCATTTTCAGGCCGTGGTTGATGCAGGGGGCATAGGCGATGATGAGGGACGGGCCGGGGTAGGCTTCCGCTTCGGCGATGGCCTTGAGCGTCTGCTGGTAATTGGCGCCCATGGCTACCTGCGCCACATAGACGTAGCCGTAGGTCATGGCGATCTGGGCAAGGTCCTTCTTTTTGACAGTCTTGCCGGCTGCCGCAAACTGTGCAANNGGCCTTCGAGGCCTGGCCGCCGGTATTGGAGTACACCTCCGTGTTCAAGACCAAAACGTTCACGTCCTCGCCGCTGGCAAGAACATGGTCGAGCCCGCCGAATCCGATATCAAAGGCCCACCCGTCGCCGCCGAAAATCCAGACGGATTTCTTGACAAAAAGGTCTTTGAGGGAAAGAAGCTGCTTCAGCTCCCCGGAACCGGGGTGGCCCTCGCCCTGGGAGGCGATGGTTTTTTCGAGCTGCGCGATCAGTTCGGAGCCTGCCCGGCGGGAAGATTCCGCCTCGTGCATGGCGTCAAGCCAGGCTTTTGCCGCATCCTTGAGTTCCTGCGGCGCGTCCTGCCTGTTGATTACCGCGCGCGCAAGCTCCGCGGCCTTCTCGCGCCGCTGGCCCACGGCCAAATTCATGCCGTAGCCGAACTCGGCG
>DCTG01000194.1:34570-35589 GCA_002329245.1 Clostridiales bacterium UBA1446 | reverse complement strand
GCCGCAGCCCGCGCAGGCGCCGGAATATTCAAACAGGGGCTTTTTGAACTGGGAGCCTTTGACCGTTTCCGGAGCAAACGGAAGGGTTTTTTCCGAGAGGGAGGAAGCGCAGTAACGGAAGGCTTCCTGCTGTTCCAGATGCTGCTCCAAGGGCTCCATGACGAGCGCCTTTTCCTTTGCGGGACAGATGTTGGCGCAGGAGCCGCAGCCAGTGCAGTCCAAGACGGAGGGGGTGATGGTAAACGCGTACGCCTCGCAGCCTTTTCCGGTCATCTGAATGGTCTTCAGGGAGGCGGGAGCGGCCGCCTTCTCCTCGGCGGAGAGAACAAAGGGACGGATAACCGCGTGTGGACAGACGTAGGAGCACTGGTTGCACNNTGGATGCAGTTTTCGGGAATCCAGCGCGGCACTTCCACGGCGACGCTCCGTTTTTCAAAGGCCGCCGTACCCTGCGGAAGCGTGCCGTCGTAGGAGAAGGCGGACACCGGAATGGCATCGCCCCGCATGGCGTTTGCCGGAAGCATGATGTTTTTGATATAGGCCGCAAGATCCGCGCGGTCCGTGTCGATCATGGCGGTGTCGGGGACGTCGGGCGCGTTTGCCCAGTCGGCCGGGATTTCGATTTCCTTCAGGATGGTAAGGCCGGCGTCGACGGCCGCCTCGTTCATTTCGACGACTTTCCGGCCTTTGTGGCCGTACGTGTCCGAAATGGCTTCCTTCATATAGCGCACCGCGTCGTCAAGGGGGATAATGTTCGCGAGCTTGAAGAAGGCGGCCTGCAGGATCATATTGGTGCGCCCGCCCAAGCCAAGCTCCCGCGCCTTGTGGATGGCGTCGCAGGTATAGAATTTGATTTTATTTTTGGCAAGGTGCCGCTTGGCGGCGGGAGGCAGACGGCGCGAGAGCTCCTCCAGATCCCAGGCGCAGTTTAGAAGGAAGGTGCCGCCCGGTTTCACGTCCTGCACGATGTCGTATTTTTCCATATAGGAGGGAGCGTGGCAGGCCACAAAGTCGGCCTT
>DCTG01000194.1:0-34446 GCA_002329245.1 Clostridiales bacterium UBA1446 | reverse complement strand
TTGTTGGCGCCGACGGTGCCGTCCGAGCCGAGGCCCCAGAACTTGCAGGCGACGGTGCCGGCGGGGCTGACGTCGGGTTCTTCCGGAATGGGAAGCGAAGTTCCGGTAACGTCATCATTAATATTGATGGTGAAGCTTTGCACGGGGCGCTCCGACTGCGCGTTTCGGAAGGCGGCCAAGATGCCGCCGGGCGTGGTATCCTTGGAACCGAGCCCGTAACGGCCGCCGCAGGTGCGGATGCCGGCAAAGGGAGAAGCGGCAAGCGCGGAAAGAACGTCCAAATACAAAGGCTCTCCGATGGCGCCGGGATCCTTGCAGCGATCCAATACGGCGATGGATTTGGCTGTTTTCGGGATGGCGGCGATAAAACGGTCCGTTGCGAAGGGGCGGTAAAGCCTTACCTTGATAAGACCGACCTTTTCCCCCTTTGACAGGAGGTAGTCGACGACCTCTTCCGCGGCGTCGCAGACCGACCCCATCGCGACCAATACGGTTTCCGCGTCGGGAGCGCCGTAGTAGTTGAAGAGTTTGTAATCGGTTCCGATTTCCCGGTTGATCTGCTCCATGCAGCCTTCCACGACGCCGGGCAGGGCATTGTAAAACCGATTCACCGTCTCGCGTCCCTGGAAGTAGATATCCGGGTTTTGCGCCGAGCCGCGCAGCACCGGATGCTCCGGGTTCAGCGCGCGGGCGCGGAAGCGCTCCACCGCATCCATGTCCACAAGTTTGGCGAGTTCGTCGTAGTCCCACACTTCAATTTTCTGCATCTCATGGGAGGTGCGGAACCCGTCGAAAAAGTGGAGGAAAGGCATGCTTCCCTTGAGGGAGGCAAGATGCGCAACCGCGCCGAGGTCCATGACCTCCTGGGGGTTGGTGGAGGCGAGGATGGCATACCCCGTGCTGCGGCAGGCCATGACGTCGGACTGGTCGCCGAAGATCGAGAGCGCGTGTGTGGCAATGGCGCGGGCCGAAACATGAATGACGCCCGGGAACAGGCTGCCGGCAATTTTATACATATTCGGAATCATCAGCAGCAGACCCTGCGAGGCGGTAAACGTAGTTGTCAGAGCCCCTGCGGTAATGGAGCCATGGACCGCTCCGGCCGCACCGCCTTCAGACTGCATCTCGACCACGCGGACTTTCTGCCCGAACATGTTTTTTCTTCCGTTTGCCGACCAGTCATCCGCCAGTTCCGCCATGACGGAGGAGGGCGTGATGGGGTAAATGGCGGCCACTTCGGTGAAAGCGTAGGCCACATGCGCTGCCGCGGTGTTTCCGTCCATTGTTTTGAGCTTTCTTTTCATTGCGTCCATCTCCTTTGTCCGACCGGGAATCCCTTTGTTTTCCGTACTATTGTATGTAAGTTTTCCGTAGTATCGTATGTAATATCTTATCATCAATGCGTACTTTTGTAAATTTTAAGTTAGGAAAATAAAAGGGAAAAAATTGCAAGATTTCCGTTATTCCTGTATAATAGTAACAAAGAACGCCGCGCGCGGGCGGAAGTCTTCCCGCGTTTGCGCTCCGGCGGCGGCAAAGCGGCACGGATATGAGGAATCGGGGCAGGGGAAGGATAAGACGGGTTTTCACGCGGACCCGGCCGAAAAGCGCCCCGAGACTCGATCGCGAAAAGGAGAAAAGCGGTTTATGATACTCTCGGGAAAAGAAATCCTGCGGCATATGGGGAAGGAAATCGTGATCGAGCCGTTCGATCCCAAAAGGATTAACCCAAACAGCTACAACCTGTCTCTGGCCAACGAGCTTCTGGTATACGATGCCGCCGTTTTGGACATGAAGACGCCGAATCCGACAAAAAGGATTACGATTCCGGAAGAAGGGCTCGTTTTAAAACCCAACACCCTGTATTTGGGGAGAACCAACGAGTTTACAAAGACCGACAGATATGTTCCCATGTTGGAAGGGCGGTCCTCGACAGGACGGCTCGGCCTGTTCATTCATGTAACGGCCGGCTTCGGCGACATTGGCTTTGCCGGATACTGGACGCTGGAAATGTTCTGCGTCCAGCCCGTGAAGATTTATCCGAATGTGGAAATCTGCCAGATTTATTATCATGATATCGAAGGGGAATACGATCTGTACCGCAACGGAAAATATCAGAACAACACCGGGATTCAGCCGAGTCTCATGTATAAGGACTTTGAATCGAAGTGCACGGAAAGGGGCGGGGTATGACCGCCTGAAAGGAGCCGCCGAATGGTCACCAAAATCCGGTCTCTCGGACTGCACGGCATTTCAGGCTACGAGGTGCTGGCGGAATGCTTTCTTTCCGGCGGGCTGCCCGCCTTTGACATTGTAGGCCTTCCGGACCTGGCGGTGAAGGAGGCCCGCGAACGGGTGCGCGCGGCCGTGAAAACCAGCGGATTTGACTTTCCGGTCAGCCGGATTACCGTCAATCTGGCGCCCGCCGACAGGAGGAAGGAAGGAACCGTTTATGACCTGCCGATCTTGGTGGGCATTTTGGCGGCCTCCGGCAGTCTTCGTGTGGATACGGAAACCTGCGCTTTTGTGGGAGAGCTTTCGCTCACCGGCGCGCTCCGGCCGGTAAGCGGCATGCTTCCCATGGCGATGGCCGCGCGGCGGGCGGGACTGAAAACGCTCTATGTTCCGGCTGCAAACGCCCCCGAAGCGACTTTGGCGGGCGATATCGACGTGATTCCGGTGGAAACGGTGCAGCAGCTGATTGCCTGCCTGCGCGGGGAGGAGGAGATTTTGCCGGCTCCGCCCTGGGAACCGGCCGCGCAGGCGCGGGGGTACCCCGATTTTTCCGACGTAAAGGGCCAGGAAAACGTAAAACGGGCGTTGGAGGTTGCGGCGGCGGGCGGTCACAACATCCTGCTGATGGGTCCTCCCGGGGCGGGAAAGAGCATGCTGGCCAGAAGGCTTCCCTCCATCCTGCCCTCCATGAGCCGGGAAGAAGCCTTGGAAGCGACCGAAATCCACTCCGTCATGGGGCTGACGACCAAGGAAAGGCCGCTCTTGGATGAACGGCCGTTTCGCAGCCCCCACCATACGATTTCTACAGTCGGCCTTTCCGGCGGCGGGTCCAACCCCAAACCGGGCGAGGTCTCCCTTGCCCACAACGGAGTGCTGTTCTTGGACGAGCTGCCGGAGTTTCCCCGGGAGGTTCTGGAGGTGCTGCGGCAGCCGCTTGAGGACGGCATGGTTCACATCTCGCGCGCTTCCGGCACCATGACCTATCCGAGCAGATTCATGTTGGTGTGCGCTATGAATCCCTGCCGATGCGGGTGGTACGGGCATCCTTCCGGACGCTGCAAATGTTCAAAAACTTCCGTGGAAAACTATTTGGGCCGCTTGTCCGGCCCTCTGCTGGATCGGATTGACCTTCATGTGGAGGTTCCGTCCCTGACCTATGAGGAGCTTGCCCGAAGGCCGGAAGCCGAACCCTCTTCCGCCATCCGAAAACGGGTGGACGAGGCCCGCGCCCTGCAGCGCGCACGCTTCGGGGGAGAAACGGAATGCAACGCCCGTATGAATCCGGCGCAGATGCAGGCGCACTGCGTGCTCGACGAGGAGGGGAGGGCGCTGATGAAAAACGCGTTCGACCGCCTTGGCCTGACCGCCCGCTCTTATGACCGCGTGCTGCGGGTGGCGCGCACGATCGCGGACTTGGACGGCAGCCCGGAGATTGGGGTGCAGCACCTTGCCGAAGCGCTTCAGTACCGGACCAGGCGTCCGGGAATGATCTGACGTTACTTTTTCCGGACACCTTGTACCGGCAATATGGAAAGGACTGTAGCATACTTTGAACGAAATCATACTGCTCAAGCTTGGGGAACTTGTCCTCAAAGGGCTCAACCGGAAGCAATTTGAAGACAGGCTCCTGCATGATATCAGCCGCAGACTGAAAGAATTGGGCCCCTTCCGCGTCTCTTCCCGGCAGTCGACGGTGTATGTGGAACCGCTGTCGCCGGACTGCGATCTGGAGGAGGCGTTTTCGCGCATGCAGACGGTCTTCGGCATTGTTTCGGTTTCCCGGGCCGCCGCCTGCGAAAAAAGCTTGGAAGCCATCACGGAAACCGCCCGCGAATACCTCCGCGACCAGCTTCTCAGGAGCAAAAGCTTTAAGGTGGAGTCCAAGCGCGCCGATAAAACCTTTCCCATGACCTCCATCGAACTTTCCCAGGCGGTGGGGGGGGCGCTGCACAACGCGTTTCCCGAACTCACGGTTGACGTGCACAACCCCGCGCTTACGGTGTCCGTGGAGGTGCGCGAGGCCGCGGCCTACATCCACGCGGGCGGCATTCCGGGCGCCGGCGGGCTTCCGGTCGGCGTCAGCGGGAAAGCGGTGAGCCTGCTTTCGGGCGGGATCGACAGCCCCGTCGCCTCTTTTTTAATGGCAAAACGAGGGCTTGCGCTGCTCCCCGTCCATTTTTTCAGCTATCCCTACACCTCGCCGGAAGCGAGGGAAAAGGTGCTTGCCTTAGCCCGCATCTTGGCGCGCTACACCGGACGGATGACGCTGTTTTTCGTGCCGTTTACAAAGATTCAGGAAGAAATCCGCCGGAATTGCCCGGAAGCGCTTTATACGCTGATCATGCGCCGCTTTATGATGCGCCTGGCGGAGCGAATTGCATTGGATTACGGCGGGCAGGCTATTGTTACGGGGGAGAGCCTCGGGCAGGTTGCCAGCCAAACGATGGATGCGATGACGGTGACCGAGGCCGCCTGTTCGCTTCCCGTGCTGCGCCCCGTCGTGGGACTGGACAAGGAAGAGGTTGTGACCATCGCGCGCCGCATCGGCACGTTCGAGACGTCCGTGCTGCCCTATGAAGACTGCTGCACCGTTTTTACACCCCGGCACCCCAAAACAAAACCAACCCTCCCGGAACTGATTGCCGCCGAGGAGAAGCTCGATGGAGAGACGCTGATGCAGGAAGCGCTCGATCATATGGAAAAGGTAGTGGTGACCCTGTGAGTTATACGGCAGAGATTATCAGCGTGGGAACGGAGCTTCTGCTCGGCTACGTCGCAAATACCGACGCGCAGACGATTTCCCGGGAATTGTCCGCCTTGGGAATCAACGTGTATTATCATACGGTTGCGGGCGATAATCCCGCCCGGCTGAAGGCGGCGGTGGAGATTGCAAAAAGCCGGGCGGACATCATCATCACGACCGGCGGGCTTGGCCCGACCTATGACGATCTGACGAAGCAGACGCTCGCGGAGGCGTTTGGAAAGCGCCTGCAGTTCCACGCGCCCACGGCGGACCGGATCAGATCCTATTTCAAGGATATGCTTCATATTGAAACCGTCACGGAAAACAATCTCCAGCAGGCCATGCTCCCCGAAGGCTGCACGCTGTTTCAGAACGACTGGGGGACCGCGCCGGGCTGCGCGTTTGAGGCCGACCGCTGGCACGTTCTGATGCTGCCGGGACCGCCGCGGGAGTGCCGCGCCATGCTCCTGTCCTGCGCCATTCCCTATCTGCGCCGTTTTTCCAGCGGGGTCATCCTGTCGAAAAATATCCGGATCTTCGGGTTGGGAGAGGCGCAGGTGGAAGATAAGCTGCGGGCGAGAATGCTTGCGATGGAGAACCCCACCCTTGCTCCCTATGCCATGGACGGGGAAGTGCTGCTTCGGGTCACCGCGCGCGCCGAGACAATGGAGCAGGCCGAAGCGCTCCTCGAACCCGAGGTAAACCGGATCAAGAGCATGTTCGGGCCCATGATCTACGGCGTGGATGTGGATTCCTTGGAAGCGGTTATTCTTTCGCTCCTGAAACAGAAAAAGCTGACTTTAGCGGTGGCGGAATCCTGCACCGGCGGCCTGTTGGCAAAGAGAATTACGGACGTGCCCGGTTCTTCCGAAGCGTTTTTGGGAGGGGTCGTCTCCTACAGCAACGAATCGAAAAACCGGCTTCTCAGCGTTCCCCATCAGCTGCTTGACAGCTGCGGCGCCGTGTCGCGGGAGGTGGCCAAGTCCATGGCGGTTGGCGCGCTGCAGACGCTCGGGGCAAATCTTGCCCTTGCCATTACCGGCGTTGCCGGGCCGGCGGAGGACGAACGGCACAATCCCGTGGGACTGGTCTATGTTGCGCTCGCCTCGAGCGAGAACGTTTGGTCCTGCGCGTTTCATTTGGGATCCGACCGGAGCAGGATTCGAACCCGCGCGGTCAGCCACGCGCTCGACATGCTGCGGCGCTATCTTGCAGGATGGGAGATTGAAGAATTTTCATGCGCTACAAAGCCCTGATTTTTGATTTCGACTACACGCTTGGGGATTCCACGGTTCCCATCGTCAACGCCGCGCAGGGGGCGCTGCGGGAGATGGGCTGGCCCTTGCCGGATAAAGAGGCGGTCCGCCGCACCGTCGGATATACCTTGCAGGACGCCTACACCCTGCTGACGGGCGACCGGGACCCGGAACGGCAGGAGCGTTTTTTCACGCGCTTTCGCGAAATTGCCCGGGAAACGATGGCGCGGGATACCGTGCTGCTGCCCGGAGCCGCCGAGCTTCTTGCGGCGCTTCATGCCCGGGGGGTCAAATTAGCGGTCGTCAGCACCAAAGGAAAGGACAACANNGCGATCTTTCGCCGCTTTTCCTTAGAGCGGCTTTTTTCCTGCATCGTCGGAAGCGAGGATGTCGCCGCCCACAAGCCGGACCCGGAAGGGCTTCTGTTTGCGATGGACCGCCTTCACGTCGTCCCCGGGGAAACCCTTTTTATCGGAGATACCCTGCTCGACGCCGAAGCCGCCCTGCGCGCGGGGACGGATTTCGCCGCCGTTACCACCGGGACGACCGAAGCGGCCGCGTTTCATGCGTTTCCTTGCAAGCGGATCGCTTCCGACCTGTTTGAGCTTTCTTCCTGGCTTGCGTCGACGGGGCTTTGAACCCCTCCCGCGGGAAGCGGCCATAGAAAACCGGAGCGGAGATCCGGCGGTCAGGCGGGAGAAGCGACCGAAAGAAGGCCGGTTTTTTCCAAGTTTTTTCCAAATATATGTATAAGCGGCGCCTCCGCGGTCAACAATATCCGCGGAGGTGTTGGTTTTGAAGCAATCCAATCGACAAGGAAAGGATCGGTTTTCGGAATTTATGGCCGGGCGGGGCTTCTACATAGCCCTGTTCCTTTGCATCGTTGCAATCGGAATATCCGGCTATTTTCTGATCCGTACCAATTATGAACCCACGCCGGCGGAGGAACCCGCCGTCGTCGCGGGGCCGGCTGAAATTATCCTCCCGGATGAGCCGGTCATTGAGCCGGGCGAGCCGGTCGTTCCCGCCGCGCCCATAGCGGAAAAGAATACCGAGCCCGAAAAGCCGGTGGAGGAACCGCCCGAACGGGCGGAACCCGCGGCCGCGTTGGTTTGGCCTGTGCCCGGAGGGGTGATTCACGGATACTCGGTCGATCTGCCGGTCTTCAGCGTTACGCTAGGGGATTGGCGCACCCATTCGGGGATTGACATTGCCGCGGAAATTGGGGATATTGTAAAGGCGGCCGGCGCGGGAAAGGTCAGCACGGTATATGAGGACGATCTGATGGGGACCACGGTCGTCATCACCCATACGGACGGTCTGTGCAGCGTATATTCGAACCTAGCGGACGTTCCGGCCGTAAAAGAGGGGGATATGGTGAACGCGGGGGATACCATCGGAATGGTCGGCGCGACGGCCATCGCGGAAATCAGCCAGTCGCCTCATCTGCATTTTGAAATGCTGCGGGACGGGCTGTCGGTGAGTCCGGAAGAATATCTGCCCGCGCGCTGAGGGCGCGGGGAGGCACCAAAAATCATCGTTTCAAAATGCCTGCGCCGCGGAATCCTAGAAGGGGTTTCGCGGCGCGTTTTGATTAAAAAAATTTTTTCAAATCCTTCATAATTTATACATATATTGCAGATATACTTGACACATAGATACTACCGGAAAGGAGCCGATAGGAATGTATTACGAATATCAGGATCGCTCCCGTCAGGAGCCGGAGAGCAACCACCTTCAGATAAACGCGGCCGGCTTCCAGGAGTCGGCGAAGGGAGAGGCCGCGGGCGCGCCGAAAAATAACCGCAGGCGCGCCGCGAAGAAAATCATCGCCGTTGCGCTCGCCTGTGTTTTGGCCGGCGGCGCGGGCGGCACGGCGTTTTATTTTGCAAGCGGCATCGCGGGTGCTTCCGGCGGTACGACGGAGATTCTGAAAAGCAGCCGCGTCGTCACGCAGCAGGTGAAAAACGCGGGGGAGAAGCTCACCCTGTCCGATATCTATGCAAAATACGCGGCGTCCACCGTCGGAATTTCCACGGAGATTACAACGACCAATATCTTCGGCGAACCGACAAGCGCGGCCGCGGCGGGGTCCGGCTTTTTCATCACCTCGGACGGATACATTCTGACCAACTACCATGTGGTTTCGGATGCGAGCAACATCAACGTGACTTGCTACGACGGCACGGAGTACACCGCCAAATATGTCGGAGGCGATGAAGACAACGACATCGCGGTGCTCAAAATTGACGCGACGGGGATTACGCCGGTCGTAATCGGAAGCTCCGACGTCCTGCTGGTCGGGGAAGGGGTTGCCGCCATCGGCAATCCCTTGGGAGAGCTTACCTTCACCCTTACAGCGGGCATCGTCAGCGCGCTGAACCGTTCCATCACCACCTCCGACGGGACCATTTTCAACATGATTCAAACGGACTGCGCGGTGAACAGAGGAAACTCGGGCGGGCCCCTCTTCAACACCTACGGGGAAGTGGTCGGCATCGTCAGCGCCAAGTATTCCTCCACCGGCGTGGAAGGGCTCAGCTTTGCGATTCCCATCAACAGAGTCATCGATCTGGTAGCCGACATCATGGAACACGGGTATGTGACCGGAAAGCCGTATATGGGCATTACGGTGGCGACGGTAAGCAGCGTCGACGCGAAGAGATACAATCTGGTGGAAGGGGTCTATGTAAACAGCGTTGCCGCCGGCAGCTGCGCCGAAAAGGCGGGACTGAAGCAAGGCGATATCATCACGGCAATGGACGATGTCAAAGTGACCTCGCAGGGGGAACTGATCGCCCTGAAAAACACCCATCGTGCCGGCGATACGGTTGAGCTTACGGTCGTGCGTGCGGGAAAGACGATTAAGATGAAGCTCACGTTTGACGAACAGACGCCGGAAGCGGAAGCGGCCAATACCGTTCCTCCCTCCCAGAGCGGATCCAATCCGCAATATAACTGGAGAGAGTATTTTATGAACCCGTGGGGCAGCCAGTACGGCACGAACGGCGGCCCCATCTATTGACGCAAATTCCTTTTCCCTCTCTTTCCATATACAGAACAAGCGGAACGGGTTTAACCGTTCCGCTTGTTCGCTGTTATGCGGTTACCGTATGGCTTTCCGCGTGCAGGCCGAGCAGTTCGATTGCCTGCTCCCGCATTTTGTACTTGAGAATTTTGCCTGCGGCGTTCATGGGGAACTCCGAAACAAATTCCACATAGCGCGGGGTTTTATGTTTGGCCATATGAGAGCGGACATACTCCTTAATTTCATCCGCCGTCGCGGTTTTGCCCTCCTTCAGGATGATGCAGGCCATGATTTCCTCGCCGTACTGCTTGTCGGGAACCCCGATTACCTGGACGTCCTTGACCTTGGGGTGCGTGTAAAGGAAATCTTCAATCTCTTTCGGGTAAATGTTTTCGCCGCCCCGGATGATCATGTCCTTGATGCGTCCCGTAATTTTATAATAGCCGCCGGGCAGGCGCCTGGCCAGGTCGCCGGTATGCAGCCAGCCGTTTTCATCTATGGCGGCCGCGGTCGCTTCCGGCATTTTATAGTAGCCCTTCATCACGTTGTAGCCGCGGGCGACAAACTCGCCGTCCACATTGTCCGGAAGGTCTTCCCCGGTCACCGGATCCACGATTTTGCATTCCACGCCGGGAAGCGCGCGCCCGACCGTATTGACGCGCAATTCGACGGAGTCGTCCACACGGCTCTGCGTGCATCCGGGAGAGGCCTCCGTCTGGCCGTATACGATCGTGATCTGGCTCATGTTCATCTTTTCGACCACGTCCTGCATGACCTTGACCGGGCAGGGGCTTCCGGCCATGATTCCGGTCCGCATGTGGGAAAAGTCGGTTTTCGCGAAATCCTCATGCTCAAGCATCGCGATAAACATGGTGGGAACGCCGTGGCAGCAGGTGATTTTTTCCTGGTTGATGCACGCCAGCGACGGTTTGGGGGAAAAGTACGGGATGGGACACATGGTCGCGCCGTGCGTCATGGCGGCGGTCATGGCCAATACCATGCCGAAACAGTGGAACATGGGGACGTGTATCAGCATCCGGTCGGCCGTGGACAGATCCATGCAGTCTCCGATGGTTTTGCCGTTGTTCACCACGTTATAGTGCGTCAGCATGACGCCTTTCGGGAATCCCGTCGTGCCGGAGGTGTACTGCATATTGCAGACATCGTTTTTCCCGATGGAGAGCGCCCTGCGGAATACTTCCTCGGGCGGCACCTTTTCCGACAGGGCAAGCGCGTCCTCCCAGGTGAGGCATCCGGGCTGCCGGGATTCGATGGTGATAACGTTTCGGAGGAAGGGAAGGCGCTTGGACCGCAAAGGCTTCCCAGGCTCCAGGTCTAAAAGCTCCGGGCAGATTTCCCGGATGATCCCCACGTAATCGGAATCCTTGTATCCGTCGATCAGAACAAGGGTATGGGTGTCCGACTGGCGCAGGAGATATTCGGCTTCATGAATTTTGTATGCGGTGTTCACCGTAACCAGCACCGCGCCGATTTTCGTACTGGCCCAAAAGGTAATGAACCACTGGGGAACGTTGGTCGCCCAGATTGCGACGTGATCGCCGGGTTTTACGCCAAGCGCGATCAGGGACCGGGCGAAGGTGTCGACATCGTCCCGGAATTCCGAGTAGGTCCGGGTATAGTCCAAGGTGGTGTAACGGAAGGCGTACTGGTCCGGAAATTCCTCCACCATCCGGTCCAACACCTGTGGAAAAGTCAGGTCAATGAGCGTCTCTTTTTCCCACACGTACTTGCCGGTTTTCGCGTTGTTGTCGTACAGATGCCGTTTCACCCGGTATTTATCCAGATAGCGGCTCATGTAGTTGGTGAAATGCGGGAATACGATGCCCGGATCGGCAAGATCCTTGGCCCAGCGCTTGACCCACTCAAAGGAAATATAGCCGTCATAGTTGATGGAACGAAGCGCCATCATCATTTCGTCAATGGGAAGGTCGCCCTCTCCCATCATGCGGTACTGGGCCGTTCCGTTTACAACGGCGGAGTCCTTGATATGAACGTATTTGATATAGGCGCCGAGATTCTGCACGGTTCTGCCCGGCGTTTCCCCCGCGAAACGGTAAGGGTGATGCATATCCCAGAGTGCGGCGACATGGTCGCTTTCCACCCGGTTTAATAATCTGCCCAGCCGGGCGGTATCGGCATAGACGCCGTTTGTCTCAACAAGCAGGGTGACGTTGTCTGCTTCCGCAGCCGGAGCAAGGCGGCGGAGCGCGGCGAGGACGGCTTCGTCGTCAACCTCTCCCTCGGGCTGCGGGTTTAGGTCGCCCAAAATACGGATATACGGTGTGCCGAGTTTCGCGGCAAGCTGAATGTACTCTAAGATTTCCCGCTCGTTTTCCTCCGCTCTGTCCGCGAATTTCAGGCAGCAGCCCGAAGACAGGCAGGGGATTTCAAGCCGCAGCCGCTGAAGCTGTTTTTTCGTTTCCGGCAGCTGGCTTTCAGTAAAAGGCTGCGCTTTGACCGCAAAGATCTCTTTGCCGAGACCGCGGATTTCGATCCCGTCGAAACCGAGGTCCTTCGCCATGGAGTAAATGTCCGCCCAACTGAAATCAGGGCAGCCAACGGTTGAAAATGCTAGCTTCATAGTAACCTCCAATCCGCCGGCGATGCCGGCTGTGTGTGATACATGCACATCCTAGGGGAAGGCGCGGGACAAGGGGAAAGGCGCCTGAGAAACCGCCCGCGGCCGGGCATTTCCCGGAACGCTTGGGATAGGATACGTTCCCGGGAAACAAAAAATGCTTTCGTCTTCCTGCGTAACGCAAGAGACGAAAGCATACGCTTCCGCGGTACCACTCTTATTGGCATATGGCATGCCCGCTTTCCCGGCATCAATCCCTTAGGATGAATGCCTGCTCCTGATAACGGCGAGAAACCCGGCCATACCTACGCGGCTGAAAGATTCAGCGTTCAGATGGCTGCTCCGGGGCGAGTGCGCGGCAGATTTGTGTGCTGTTTTCCACCATCCAACAGCTCTCTGTGACACGCGGCTGCGCGGCGTCCCCATCCTTGCATTTGGAATATTAGCGGCATAATAGCAGATTTTTTTGTATTTGTCAAACATTAAGTTTTTTATTTCAGCCAGATCAGAAGATACTCAAAGAAGTATTTGGTGAGATAGGTTTTTTCTAAGTTTTCAGGGGAAAACACGCCGCCCGGCATGGAAAGAGAGGGGAAAAAGAAGCCGGCCGCGCCAAGCAGAACCGCCGCAAGCAGCACGCCGGAAACAACGCCGAACACCGCGCCCAACGTTTTGTTGAAAAGCCCGAGAACCGGCAGCCGGAACAGCAGGTTCAGGCCGCGGAAGAGAAGCATGAGCAGCAAATAGATTGCGATAAAGGCAAGGATGAAAACAAGAATCTCCGCGCCGCGCTGCGCGATGACCTCTTTTGCGGCCGTAAGCAGGCCGCTGCCCGCTTCCCGGGCGCGCTCCACCGCCTCCTCGGCGACGCCCGAGGTCAGAAAGGCGGGAAGCTTCACTTCTTCCAATAATTCGGACAATTTGGGAAGGGATTCCGGCACCTGGACAGAAGAACCGAACGCCTTATCCACCAGGGGCAGTAAGACGGACCGGAGCAGGCGCTCGGAAAAGCGGCCGGATACCCACATGCCGCCGAACAGTCCTCCGATCATTGCGATCAGACCTGACAGCGACAGAAAAAAGCCTCTGACGGCGCCCCGGAAGGCCCTTAAAATGACAATCAGCAGAATCACCGCGTCGAATATAAGCCAAAGTCCCATGACACCCTCCAGGCGAAAAGCAAGTTGGCAGCAATAAATACAGTATACGCCATTTTTCTACAAAAGTGAAGAATGATTGTCTAAAATTGCCCGGGATTTTGGGGAGAAACACGGGCGGGTTTCCGCTCGCCTTGCAGCGGTGAAATCATGACCGGGGGCGGAACCCTGCCCCCGGTCGTTGTTCTGTCTTTCTTCGGCCCGGATACAATTTCGGGGAAGCAAAGGCTTCACTCCGTTATCCGGATAACCGGAAAGCGGTCCGGGAGTACAATGCCGGCCCTCCGGTAAATGGCCGCGGCGTGCTCCGCGCCCGCTTTTAAAACGGCTTCCTCGTCCATGCACAAAAGCTTGCGGTCGCGCATGAGCCAACGTCCGTCGCACATGGTGCTCTCGACGTTTGAGGAGTGCATCGCGGTGACAAGGGCGGCAATTTTGTCGTTGACGGGCATCATGGAAGCCCCGTAGGGGTTGATTACAATCAGGTCCGCCTTCATACCGGGCTTCAGCATGCCGTACAGATCCTCGTCTCCGAGTGCGCGGGCGCCGTTCTTGGTCGCCATGCGCAGGATGCTGGTGGACGGAACCACCGTGGGGTCCAGCCGCCATCCCTTGTGGATCAGGCTCGTCAGCCACATTTCGTCCACAATGTCCATGCGGTTGGAGGAGGACGCGCCGTCCGTACCGATGGAGACGCAGATGCCCTTCTCCAGCATTTTCGGAACCGGGGCGAAGCCGAGCACGCGCATCGCGGAAGCCGGATTGTGCGAAACCTTGACGTCGCGCAGCTTCATCAGGTCGAGATCCTCCTCGGTCAGCCATACGGTATGAACGGCCAACAGATTCGGCCCCAAAACCCCTAAGCGCTCCAGGTGCTTTACCGTTCCCTCGCCCCAGCGGGCGTAGGTATATTCTTTTTCTTCCTTTGCCTCGGCCACGTGCATGTGGATGCCGACGCCGTATTGATCCGCCAGTTCCTTGGTTTTCACGCACAGCTCGTCGGAGTTGTTGAAAATGGTGCGCAGGCCGAACCAGACCTGAACGCGGCCGTCCGCCGTATTGTGAAACGCCTCCAGATCTCGGACCTGCTGCTCCAGCTCCTGCTCCATGGTTTTCTGCCAGACGGCGGGCAGGCCTTCGCCGCAGTCCATTACAGACTTGGCGAGCTTGCCGCGCAGGCCGACCTCCGCCGTCGCCCTGCACATGCCGGCGACAAACTGGCCGCCGGGCTCTGCAAAGGAGGTGACGCCGGACCGGATCAGCTCCGCGGCGGCGCAGAGGGTGGAAATATAGGAGTCTTCCTCCGTCATGTTGGACTCAAAGGGCCACATGCGCTCGTGCAGCCAGCAGATAAAGTCCACGTCGTCTCCGACGCCGCGGCTGATTTGCTGCGAGGTGTGGACGTGTGTGTTGACAAAGCCGGGCAGCACATAGCGGCCGTTTAATTCGATGATCTCCGCGCCGGGTTTGACCAGGGCGGGGTCAACCCTGCCGACCGCCGTAATTTTATCGTCTTCCACCAGAACGCTGCCGCCGTCGAAAACCTCGTCGGCATCGTTCATGGTGA
The DNA here is from genome assembly GCA_002329245.1 of Clostridiales bacterium UBA1446. Classification (GTDB taxonomy): domain Bacteria; phylum Bacillota; class Clostridia; order Oscillospirales; family Oscillospiraceae; genus UBA1446. Next base: position 19,861 of record DCTG01000194.1, on the reverse strand, counting down.
CAATGTAGCCGTTTTTCAGTAGCGTCTGCTTCATCGTTATCCTCCTTGGTCGGCGATTGGAAGCCGGCCGGACGGGCGTTTCCTTTCCTCCGGCCGGCCTTCCGCTTTCTTAGTTGAGGGAAATGACCGGATCGACGATTTTAAACTGGATTACGTCAAAAAGCCCCTGATCGGTGATGGCTAAGAAGGGAATGAAAATAAGCGGAATGAAGGAGAGCGTCACGTTGGGAGAGGGCATGGTGCAGCCCAGTCCGGCAAGGAGCTCGAGCATTTTCTGGAGCTTGTCGGCAACCGCGTCTCCGCTTTCCGTGGACAGAAGGCCGCAGACGGGAAGGGCGATTTCCTCCAAAACCTTTCCGCGGTTAACCAATACGAAGCCTCCCTGCAGCTCGGCTACGCGGTTGACGGCCAACGCCATATCGTCCGCGTCGCAGCCCACCACGGTAATGTTGTGGTGGTCGTGTCCCACGCTGATGGCAAGCGCGCCCTCCTTGAGGCCGAAGTTCCGGATAAAGGCCTTTCCGATGGAGCCGTTCTTGCCGTAACGCTCCACGCAGGCAATGCGCAGCACGTCGTTCCCGATGTCCGGCAGCAGCACCCCGTCCTTCGCCGGGACTTCGGCTTCCAGCGCTTCCGTCAGAAGGGAGACGGGGGAGGCGCCGATTACGCGGACCTTCGCGCTTTTGGTGTTCTCCGGCACACGGATGACGAGATCGCCGCCCGTAACGGGCTTCAGGAGGCGGACGGTGTTGATTACGGCCTCGCTGTACACGGGCGCGGGCATCTCGAACGCAAGTTTGCCTCCTTCCACCACAATCTTCCCGTCGGACATTACCCTTGTGATTTCCAGGGAGCAAAGATCCTTCAAAAATACGATGTCCGCCTGCTTGCCCGGCGTAATGGAGCCTATTTTGTCGTCAAGCCGGAAGGACTCGGCGGGGTTGATGGTGACCATCTGGATGGCGGTCACGGGGTCGATCCCCTCGCCGATGGCCATGCGGATCTTGTAATCCAGGTGTCCGCAGCGGGCGATATGCAGCGCGTCAATGTCGTCGCTGACCATGCAGCAGCGGCGGGNNCCATTTTGAGGCAGGCCTTCAGGTCGGTGGCCGCGGAGCCCTCGCGCATCAGAATGCGCAGGCCGCAGCGCAGCTTCCCCAACGCCTCTTCCTTAAACGTGCTCTCGTGGTCGGAGTTGATGCCCGCGGAGGCGTAGGCGTTGGCTTTTTCGTCCAAAACGGCGGGCGCGTGGCCCTCGGCGGTTTTGTGATGGGTTTTCGCCATGTCGAGAATATGGGCCGATTCCGGGCTTCCCGCCAAAATGGGCGGGCACATGACCTCCGCCAGCCCCACCGCTTCCGGCGGCCGGATCAGCTCGTCCATCAGTTCCGGCCCGAGGACGGCGCCGGTGGTCTGAGGACCTTCTTCCATAAACGACGGAACGGTGTAATACAGCTTCACCGGCGAACGCTTGGCCTCCGCCATGACTTCCTTCATCCCCGGAACGCCGGATACGATGGTCACCTCCATAAGGTCGGAGACGACCGCCGTGGTGCCGTGCCGGACCACGGCTTTGGCAAACTCGGTATAGGTCAGCATCGAGCTTTCCACGTGGATATGCGCGTCCAAAAAGCCGGGCGCTAAAAACTGGCCTTGCGCGTCGATGATNNCCGGCAGGCAGGGGGCCGATGGAGGCGATTTTATCGCCCGCAATGGCGATCTCGGTGGGATAAATCTCCCGGGTAAGCACGTTGACGAGCTTTCCGTTGCGGATGATAATGTCGGCGGGTTCTTTGCCTAACGCTACGTTAATCAGTCTGACGTCCATGTTTACACGCTCCTATTCTTTCAGTTTTGAGCAAATGATTCCTTAAGCTTAACCGCGCCCCGCGCGAAAGCGGAGCAGCCTGCCCGGGTTTGCCCCGGTCAGCTTTTTATCGTGATAGACGATTTCGCCGTTTACGATCACATAGTCGATCCCGTCGCAAAGCGAAAGGGCGTCGGTATACGTGGCGGTGTCCTTCAGCCGGTCGTAGTCGAAAAGGAGAAGGTCGGCGTCATATCCGTCGCGGATGAGCCCTTTCCCGGTCAGATGCGCCCGCTCGGCGGGGAAGAAGGTGAGCTTCCGGATGATCTCCTCTAAGGAAAAGAGCTTCTTTTCCTTGTGATACCAGCAGATGGCGCGCGGGAAGGTGCCGAAGGTGCGCGGGTGGGTCTTTTCCGTCATGCTGCGGCAGCTACCGTCCGTTCCGACGCAGGCGTTCGGATTTTGCACAATCCGAAACAGGTCTTCGTCGCTGACGGTGAAATAAATGCCGTTGGCGCGGCTCCCGCTGGCCTGTATGATGTCGAAATAGGCCTCGAAGGGGTCTTTGCCGATCTTGGCGGCGTAAGCGGCAACGGTCATGCCGTCCGCCTCGGGGACATCCGGGCAGCCGGAAACCAAGATGCCGTTCCAGCCACCGGCATTCTGATAAAAATTGTCGTAGCCGCAGTCCTCCCGCTCCATTTGGGCGCGGATTTCCGCGCGCTTTTCCGGGTTTTTGAGAAGCTCCACGACGCCTTCAATTCCGTATTCGTCAAAATATTTCGGCGGAATGGGGATATTGAGATTCGTCATGTTGGCCGTGTAGGGGTAGTGATCCACGGTGACATTTACTCCCTCGGCCCGGGCCTCTTCAATCAGGCGCAGCGTTTCCCGGCTTTGTCCCCAGTTCTTTTTGCCGCACATCTTATGGTGGGAAATCCAGACCTTTGCGCCGGACTGCCGTCCGATGTCCAAGGCTTCGGCAACGGCCTGCACCACCTTGTCCGATTCGTTGCGCATGTGGGTGGCGTAAAACCCGCCGTATTCCGCCACAACCCTGCACAGCTCCACAAGCTCGTGCCGGCTTGCGAAAGCGGCCGGGGAGTAGATCAGCCCCGTGCTCAGCCCCATGGCGCCCTGTTCCATCGCGCCGCGGACTAAGGCTTTCATTTTTTCCAGTTCCTCCGCGGTCGCCTCCCGGTGGTCAAAGCCCATGACGGCGATGCGCAGCGTGGTATGGCCGATATAAAGGCGCATATTGGCCGCGAGCGGGACGGTTTCGGCATATTTAAAATAGGCCTCGGCCGTCGTCCATTCGCGCATTTCCTCCGGAAAGGAAAGCGTGCCGATGGAGAGCAAACCCTTGGCCATTTCCAGACGCTCCGGCGCGACGGGGAACATGGAGCCGCCGCACATGCCGGTAATTTCCGTTGTAATGCCCTGCGATACCTTGCTGAGCTTGGCCTGTTCCTGCCCTAAAATCTGGTCGCCGTGGGAATGGGCGTCGATAAAGCCGGGGCAGAGATACCGACCCGCCGCGTCGATTACGGTATCGGCGTCCTTTGCGGCGGGATTGAGCAGGATTTTTCCGTTTTCCACGCCGACGCTGCCCGGGAAGGCGGGCGCGCCGGACCCGTCCACAAGGATTGCGTTTTGAATGAGAAGCTGCATGTTATAGGTCTCCTTACTGCGATTTGCCGCGGCTGACTACGGGCCACACGTCCAAAACGTCCGCGCCGTCCACGAAATAGATCTTATCCATTAAATTGAACGTGGTGCAGCAGTGCCCGGGAATCAGGCGGATTTTGTCGTTTAGCTTCCAGCGGCTCCCGTCCGTAGATACGGTTGCGTGTTCCTCGCTCATGAGAAGGCGGGCGTCCTCCATTCCGACGGCCCGCGGGCCGCCCTGGTCCATGCCGATCGACTTGACGCCGCCGTCGACGGTAATACGGTCCGCGCGGACGGAAATTACCGTGGTCAGCAGGAAAAGAGCGTTTTGGAAGGGGAGGTTTAAAGCGCCGTACGCGCAGTCCATAAAAAGATAACTGCCGGCCTGCAGCTGTGTATACGCCGTATCCCTCGGCTTCTGCATCACGGTGCCCGTGCTGCCGCCGGCCACCTCGCGAACCTGCATGCCGTTATCCTCCAAGAAGCGTTTTAAGTTTCGCACATCCTCCTCGATACGGCGCATCTCCCGCTCGCGCAGCTCCAAATTGCGCTCGTGGGCCAGGTGGCCGGCATAGGCCTGAATGCCCTCGAAGCGAAGGTGCGGCTGCGCTTCGATCAGTTTTGCGAGGGGCAGCACTTCCTCCCGGGTTTCCGCGCCGCAGCGGCGCATCCCCACGTCGTATTCAACCAAGACATGGAGCGTCCCGCCCGATACGGCCATAGCCCGCTCCAACGCCAAAATGTTCTCGTCGCTGTCGGCGCAGACCGTAAGGCGGCACTTTCCGGCCAAAATGGCGAGCCGGCCTAATTTTTCCGGCTGTACGACCTGATTTGCGATGACGATCGTAGGCACGCCCGCGTCCGCGAGGTCCTCCGCCTCCGAAAGCTTCGCGCAGGTGATGCCCGCCGCGCCGCGCTGCAGCTGCAGCCGCGCGATGCGGGGGCACTTGTGGGACTTATAGTGCGGGTAAAGGCGCATGGGAGAATCGGCCAAAAGCGCGTCCATCCTCGCCATGTTTTCTTCCAAAACGCGCTTCTCCAAAATCAGCGCCGGCGTCTCGATCTGACTGACCTTCATGCAGCTTGCGTCTCCGATCAACATAGTTTGGGAAATAACGAAAGTCCCCTAAAGAAAACGAATCCTCTTTCGCGGGAGAGGGAGCGGTTTTTGCCCAATTTGCCGTTCAGGATTCGGTTATGGCCTTTAAGGAATCAAATACCATGCCCAAAACATAGCCGAGGCCGTAGCGCAGCCCTTCCTCGTCTAAAATATACTTGGCGTTGTGGTGCGGCAGATCCGTTCCCTTGTTCGGGTCCGCCGTGCCGATTTCCACAAAAAGGGCCGGGCAGTCCTTCTGCAGGGCGGAAAAATCCTCGCCGGGCGTCACGGGCTCGATGGACAGGATGCTCTTCTCGCCGTAAAGGGCAGCCAGCACCCGCTCCGCATTCCGCGCAAGCTCCTTGTCGTTCACCACGCTGCCGTAGCCCTTCTCAAAGCGAAATTCATACCCGCCTCCGGCCGATTTCACAATGCTCGAAACGATCTGCTCCATCATTTCGGGGATCTGCGCGCGAATCTGTTCCGAAAAGGTGCGCAGGGAGCCCGTGAGAACCATTTCGTCCGGAATGACATTGTATACATCCCCGGCGTGCGCCGCGCAGATGGACAGTACGGCCGAGTCAAACGCCCGAATCCGCCTGGAAACGACGGTTTGAAGCGCCAAAATGATTTGCGCGCCCAACACGATCGGATCGATCGTCGTTTCCGGGATTGCCGAATGTCCTCCCTTTCCGATGACCCGGATATCGAAGCGGTCGGTTGCGGAGGTCAGAACGCCGTCTTTCAGGCCGAAGGTTCCCGTCGGAAAGGTGGAGGAGAGGTGAAAGCCGTACAGCTCGTCCACGCCCCGCATGAGTCCGGCGTTATAAAAATCAATGGCGCCGCCCGGCGCGCGTTCCTCGGCATGCTGAAAAATGCAGATGACGGTCCCGTGCAGCTCCGCTTTGTGCCGGTGCAGGAGTTCGGCGGCGGTAAGCAGAATGGCGGCATGTCCGTCGTGCCCGCAGGCGTGCATGACGTTTTCGTTTTGCGAGCGGAAGGGCAGATCGTTGCACTCCTGTATCGGCAGCGCGTCGATATCCGCGCGCAGCGCGATGGTTTTGCCGGGAAACGCGCCCCGGATCGTCGCGGCGGCTCCCGTTTTCGCCGGCCGCGCGATTTCCGTAATCCCCATGGCGCGAAGCTCGCTGCAGATATACTCCGTCGTGTCGTATTCTTCAAAGGACAGCTCGGGGTGCTGATGAATCCGCCGTCTGCGGTCCACCATCCGCGTGTAAATCTGTTCGATTTCATTTTTTATTTGTTCGTAGTTCATTTCCGACATCCTCTACTTTTACTTGGCACCCGTTACGCTTTTCGGAATAGCGGGAATTTTGCGGATTGCGGATTTAAAAAAAGCGTCAGGGAGAAACACGTCCTCCGAGACGCCGTCGCCGCCTGCCGTAAATTTTACTATTTCCTGTTCTCTGATGAAGATTATATAGTTTTTCAAATTCAATTGTCAATGGTATCTCCCCAACTTTTCACAATCTTTCCAAGGCGGCCGCAGTCCTTTCGCGGGGGGCGGTTTTCCGCGTTTTGTTTAAAAAACGCCTCCCGGCTTCCTTCGCGCCGATGTTCGAAAAAAAGCGCCTATTGGACAAATTTGTCGGTTTTTCCGCGTCGAAAAGACGTCTGCCAATGAAAGATTAATCGTTTTTTATTGCATAAAAATAAATTCAGAGCCTTGTACAACATTACACGAATATCCCTGAGAATTCGCATCTCCTTGTGAATTATTTCGATTGACAATCTTCATAAAACTCAGTACAATATATGAAAATATATGAAAAAACCGTTTGAAAAAGCAATGACGCCGATTTTGTGTGTCATTTTTTTTATAACGGCCCCTTGCTGCATTTTGGGAAGCGATTACCGAAGGAACTCTTTTACCTTCCCCAATGTCAGAGAAAGGAAGGATAAAGACCTATGAAAGCAAAGAAGAAGGCAATCCTGCTCACGCTGCCTTGCATCATTGCGTTGACGGGGTTTTTTATCATACCGCTCCTGTACGTGTTTGTAAAAGGCCTGGTTACGGAACAGCTCACCTATTACATCAAGTTCTGTACGGACCCGTTTTATATGTCCATATTGGGCAGCACGGTCATGCTTTCCGTCAAAACGACCCTACTTTGCCTGCTGCTCGGGTATCCCACCGCCTATGTGATTGCAAGGATGCGCTCGCGGTTCAAGAGCATTTTGATCATTGCGGTTATCTTTCCCTTTTTGGTCAGCGCCGTGGTGCGGGCTTACGGCTGGATGGTGCTGCTCGGGGACAAGGGGCTGGTCAATCAGGCCCTGCTTGCCTTGGGGATCATTCAGTCCCCGCTGAAAATCATGTATACGGAAGCCGCGGTTATGATCGGTATGGCCCAGCTTCTGCTTCCCTACATGATCCTTTCCGTGATGAGCGTGATTCAGTCCATTGACGAGAATGTGGAATTTGCGGCTTACAGCCTCGGGGCGAATCCCCTGCGCACGTTCTTTCAGGTGACCGTTCCCATCAGCGCCCCCGGCGTGGTCGCCGGATGCACGCTTGTTTTTACGCTCAGCATGACCTCCTATGTCACCCCGCAGCTGTTGGGCGGCGCGCAGTACCTGACGGTCACCACCTTTATTTATAATCAGGTTCATACGGCTTTCAATATTCCGTTTGCGAACGCGATCTGCTATATCTTGGTCTTCGCGGTTTTGATATTCCAGGTTTTTTCGAGCTATGCAAACGACGCTGTCTCCAAGCGGGTGGGAGGTGCAAGAAATGGCTGAAAAACGGAAAACCAACTGGTTTTTTAAGTTCATCGCCTTCCTTTCCTTTACGTTTATCTTGGCTCCCATGATCGTGATCGTAATCGTCTCGTTCAACGCGGGGGAAGGAATCATGTTCCCGCCGCAGGGGTTTTCCTTGCGGTGGTACGCCAATATCTTCGCCGAAAACTCCAAATTCGTATCCGGGTTCTTCAATAGCGTCAAGGTGGCCTTTTTCGCCACGTTGTTTGACGTCGTCATCGGCGTTTTAGCTTCCATCGGCGTGACGAAATACAACATGAAGGGGAAGGGTTTTTTGATCTCCCTGTTTACCTCCCCGCTGTTTATCCCGTCCATCGCGTTTGCTTTTGTTTTACTGCAAATGACCGCGCCGCTCCGAATCCTTACCCCGTTCTGGAAAATTCTGATCGGCCACATTGTGATTATCCTGCCCTACATCATCCGGAATTCCGTGGGTATTCTGACGGGCTTCGACTGGACGATAGAAGACGCGGCCGCGAGTTTGGGCGCAAACCCCGCCAAGGTCCTCTGGAAAGTAACCCTCCCCATCATACGCCCCGCGATCATTTCGGGCGCTCTGCTCGCGTTTTTATACTCGTTCGACGAGGTTGTAATCAGCAGTTTCCTGACATCGGCAAAATTCAGCACCTTACCTGTACAGATCATCAACTACATGGAGTTTAAGTTTGATCCCACCGTCGCCGCCATCTCCACCATTTTGATGGGACTGTCGCTGCTGCTGATGATTCTGACGGATAAGTTTATCGGTCTTGATATGTTGGCCAAGCAGTAAGGAGGATCAATGTGGGATATCTTGAGATTAAAAACCTGACGAAAAAATTCGGGGATTTTACGGCGGTGGAGGATATCAATCTGACCGTGGAAAAAGGCGAGATGGTCGCGCTGCTCGGCGCAAGCGGCTGCGGAAAGACGACGATTCTCCGGATGATCGCCGGATTTCTGGAACCGAATTCGGGCACGATTACCATAAACGGAAAGGTGGTCAACCGCACCCCGCCCCACAAGAGAAACGTGGGAATTCTGTTCCAGAATTACGCCCTGTTCCCGCACATGACCGTTTTCAACAACGTGGCCTTCAGCCTGAAGCTGAAGAAGCTTGGCAAAAAGGAAATCCGGCAAAGGGTTGCGGAAATTCTGAAGCTAGTCGAGTTGGAGGAAAAGGAAGACAGGTACCCCAGGCAGCTCTCCGGCGGACAACAGCAGCGGGTAGCGCTTGCGAGGGCCTTGGTCATGGAGCCCGAAGTACTCCTCTTGGACGAACCCCTGTCCAATTTGGACGCGAAGCTGCGCCATGACATGCAGGGAGAAATCAAGCGCATTCAAAAGGAGCTGGGGCTGACAACCATTATCGTAACCCATGACCAGGAGGAGGCCGTGTCGCTGGCCAACCGGGTCGTCATCATGAACGCCGGACATATTCTCCAAAAAGGAGAGCCGACCGAGGTCTTCAATCACCCGTCCGAGCGCTTTGTCGCCGATTTTATGGGATTTTCCAATTTTATCGAGGGGACTGTGGCCGAGGTTTCGGGCGGAGAGTTGCAGGTCGACGTCGGAGGCGGCTATCTGCTATCGCTTGCAAACGCCGGGGTGCCCCAGCCGTGTTGCAAGGGCGACCGGATTGAGATGACGATACGGCCTGAAAAGGTCTTGATTTCCAGAACAAAACAGGAAGGATACCATAAAGGCACAATCCTGAACTCAACATACAAGGGTCTGGACACGCTGCTCGATATCCAAACCGACTTTGGAGCCGAAATTCACGCAAATATAACGGAGAATGATATCCCGAAAGAAGGGGAGGCGGTTTATTTCGCGTTTCCTTCCGATAAGGTTATCATATATAAAAAATAACGCTNNAGAAAGAGGAGAGAAGTATGAGGAAAAAGGTATTGTCTGCTTTGCTTGCGCTTACGATGTGCGCCACGCTGCTCGTGGGGTGCTCGGGCGGCAGCAAAGAAACCACCCCTCCTGCAACCACGCCTTCGACCCAAGGGGCGCCGGATAACACCGCCCCGGCCGCACCGGATTACAGCGGCGTGGAGCTTGTGGTTTGCACCTGGGGCGGCACGACGGGAGACGCCACGAAGAAATTAGCGGAAGATTTTGAAAAAAAATACGGCTGCACCATCGTCATTGACGGCATCAACGCAAACTCCGACCGCCTTGCAAAGCTGCAATCTCAGATTCAATCCGGTGTTGTGGAAGACGACGTCGTATACTTCTCCGGCGCTTATGCCAAACAGGCGGAAAAGCTCGGCTTGTTTGAAAAAATTGATACGTCCGTCGTTACGAACATCAGCGAGCTGTATGACTTTGCCCTGAATGATACCGGGTACGGCCCCATGGTCTTGGTCGGACGCTTCGGAATCATGTACAACGAGGACATCCTGAAGGAAAAGGGACTGGAGCCGCCCACCTCCTATATGGAACTGTTTGACGACAAATATGCGGGCCTCGTTTCTCTTCCCGCGATGACCGCGACGGCGGGCCCCTATGTGCTCATTGCCATTGCCGAGCAGCTTGGCGGCGGCATTGACAACTACCAGCCCGCTCTGGATCTCTACAAGGAAAAGAAAGACAACATTAAGCTCTGGTATACGACCGATCTGATGGCGGCGCTGTCCCAGAAAGAAGTGGCCATTACCGTTTATATGGACCTGATGCTGCCGGTTCTGGTCAGTTCCGGTCTGAACATGAAGTGGGTTGACGCCAAGGAAGGCAATTTCGCCGACGACGTTTTCATCAACGTGGTGAAGGACTCGCCCAATAAAGAACTGGCGCAGCTGTTTGTCAACTATGCCTTAGAGAAATCCACCCAGGAGCTGTTTATCGAGCTGAACAACGAAGCTCCCACCAACAAGAATGCGCAGATGTCCGAAGAAAAGCAGGCTTTCCTCGCATACGGACAGGAAGACTTCGATAAGTGCACGTTCTTTGATTACGATAAGCTCAACGCCGTCAAGCCCGAAATGATTGAGCAGTGGCAGAAAATCGCCGCGCAATAATCGGTTCGCTGCTCCCCGCGGGCTTTCAAACAACAAACGACCAGAGAGGAGGCCGGCTGCTTTCAGCCGGCCTCCTTGGATTTTAGAGATTGCGGGAACCGCTGCTTCGCGGGGACAATACGCATATCGGCGATATTGAAACGGAAGGACAGATTCGCTATACTAAGTAAGATAGTATCGGAAACAAGTCCGATGATTTGAGGAGGAATTGCCGCCGTGGCCGTTATAACCGTAAAAGCAACCGCCGAAAATTCCACAAAAACCTATATTACAGCGGGCGCGCACCGGATTTTGATTGACGAGCCGCCGTCCTTCGGGGGAGAGGACGAAGCGCCGAGCCCCGTGGAAATGTATCTTGCTTCTTTAGCCGGCTGCATCAACGCCGCCGGGCAGTGGATTGCCCGGGAGCTTTCCATGGAGATCCGGAAACTCGATATCCTGATAGAGGGCGAAGTGGACGGGGGCCGGTTCCTCCGAAACGACCCCTCGCGCCGCGCCGGCTTTGAATCCGTCTCCGTGACGATAGAGCTTGCGTCGGACGCCGACGCGGCCACGCAGGAAGCCTGGTTTGCCCAGGTAAAGGAGCGCTGCCCTGTAATAGACAATATGCAAAACGGCACGCGCCTTTCCGTTTCCATGCGTTAGCGCATCGGCGCAATTGCAAAGCGAGCGCTGAAGATGGTACAATAGCGCTGTTTCCTGACACCTTGAATAAGGCGGGTGATTGCTTGCTGCACGTGAAAACGCCGGAAGAAGCGCTCCGGCTGATACGGGAGAACTTCGGTCCCTGCATATCGGACGAACGGATACCGCTGACGGAATCAGTCGGAAGAACGTTGGCTGAAGATATCTGCGCGGAGGAATTTGTTCCCGATTTCAACCGCTCCACAGTGGATGGTTTTGCCGTATACGCCCGGGACACCTTTGGATCTTCGGACAGCATGCCGGCAATCCTGCAGAAGGCGGGAGAAGTTGCCATGGGCAGCCCCGCGCCCTGCCCGCTGCAAAAGGGGAAATGCCTGTCCGTACCTACCGGAGGGGAAGTTCCCGAAGGCGCCGACTGCGTCGTCATGTTTGAGCATACCGAGGACTACGGCGAGGGAATGGTAGGGATAACGAAGCCGGCAGCGCCGGGCGAAAACATGATTTTCCGCGGCGACGACGTGTCGCCGGGCGACGTTTTGCTGAAAGCCGGACATGTGCTGACCGCGCACGACTTAGGCGCCTTGGCTGCGTTGGGGATTGCGGCCGTTTCCGTTCGAGCGAAACCCACCGTCGGCATCCTTTCGACGGGAGACGAACTTGTCGAATTCGCGAAAAAGCCCCGCAAGGGGCAGATTCGGGATGTAAACTCGGTTCTGCTCACCGCTCTTTTCACGCAGGCCGGAGCCGCCGCGAAATCATACGGCATCATCCGCGACAATGCGGAGGATTTAAATCAGGCGCTTAATACAGCCGTTTCGCAGTGCCATATGGTCCTGATCTCCGGCGGCAGTTCCGTCGGCAGGAAAGACGCGACAGCCGGCGTTATCGAACAAAACGGCCGCATGCTTTTTCACGGCATTGCAATGAAGCCCGGCAAACCGACCATTTTAGGCGTCGTGGAAGGAAAACCTGTATTCGGGCTTCCCGGGCATCCGGTAGCAGCTTATCTTGTCTCCCAGCTGTTTGCGCTGCCGCTGCTTCGGATTCTCACCGGCAGGCGGGAAAAACGATTCTGCATCCGGGCGCGTCTTTGTGAATCCCTCTCCTCCAATCACGGGCGGGCGGAATACGTGGGGGTTACGCTTGCGGAAGAAAACGGAACCGTGATCGCGCAGCCGATTCACGGCAAATCCGGACTGATTACGCGGCTGATTCATTCAGACGGCTATATCTGCATTCCCCGGGACTGCGAGGGCCTGAAAAAAGGAGCCGAAGTTTCCGTTTGGTTATGGGACAGATGATACGAAGGAGATAGACCATGCCATTTGAGTATCTTACGAATGTGCCGCTTGAAACGGCGAGAGAAGCGTATCTGCAGCGGCTTGCGGAAAACGGACTTGCTCCCGCGTGTGAAACCATTCCGGTTCAGAACGCGGCGGGCAGAATTACATCCGGGCCGGTATACGCCCGCATCAACGCGCCGCATTACAATGCGTGCGCGATGGACGGCATTGCGCTTGACGCCCGCCTGACCTACGGCGCCGGGGAAACCACCCCCGTCTTTCTCACGCGGGAACAGTATGTGCCCGTCGATACGGGCGATCCCCTTCCGGAGGGCTGCGACGCCGTTATCATGATCGAGGATGTCGTGGAAAACGAAACCGGCGTCACGCTGTATCATGCCAGCGCCCCCTGGCAGCACATCCGCCAGATTGGCGAGGATATCTGCGCCGGCGAAATGCTTCTGCCGTCCTATTCCGAGATCACGCCGGCCGCTATTGGCGCTTTGATTGCCGGCGGCGTTCTAGAGGTGTCCGTAGTCAAAAAACCGCTTATCGGAATTATACCGACAGGAGACGAAATCATACCGCCCACCGAAGCTCCCGATACGGGAGAAATCTTGGAGTTCAACTCCTATATTTTCACCGCGATGCTTCGGGACTGGGGCGCGGAGACGATTACTTTCCCGATCGTCAAAGACGACCTGTCGCGCATAAAAGACGTGATCGGCACCGCATTGGAGAAATGCGACGCCGTGATTTTAAACGCTGGCTCTTCGGCCGGACGCGAGGATTACAGTACGCAGGCGATCGGCGAAGTCGGCGAAGTCTTGTACCACGGATTGGCAATCAAACCCGGCAAGCCCGCCATATTGGGGCTTCGGGGCAAAAAGCCGATACTTGGTGTTCCCGGTTACCCCGTATCAGGGATTATCGTCGTCGAAGAGATTTTAAAACCGATTGTCGAACGGCTGACGAGGAAAAAAGTGAAAAGCGCGCCATGCGCGGACGCCGTGCTCTCGAAAGCCGTGGTTTCTTCGTTGAAGTATCAGGAATTTGTCCGGGTCCGTCTCGGATATGTGGAAGGGCGTCTGATTGCCTCTCCCTTAAACCGGGGCAGCGGCGTTGTCAGTTCCTTTATGAAAGCCGACGGTATTTTGGAGGTGCCCCAGGGACTTGAGGGGCATTGCAGCGGCGCGGCCGTAAAGGTCAGGCTTTTGCGCCCGCTTTCCGAATTGAAGCGGAATCTTGTGATGATCGGGAGCCATGATCCGCTTTTGGACGAGCTGTCCGACATTATGCGCAGGACCGCAGGGGGATGTTCCATGACCTCTTCCCATGTAGGAAGCCTAGGCGGAATCCTTGCGGTGCGCCGCGGCGAGGCGCACGCGGCGGGCACCCACCTTTTGGACGAGGACACCGGAAGCTACAACAGTTCGTTTGTGAAAAAATACTTCCCCAACGGGGGGGTGCGTTTGGTCGAATGCGTGAAGCGTTCGCAGGGGTTTATCCTCGCAAAAGGCAACCCCCTGCATATCGAGGGGCTGAAAGACCTGATCAGGCCAAACATCCGGTATGTCAACCGGCAGAAGGGTTCCGGGACGCGCGTGCTGTTCGATTACCTTTGCAGGAAAGAGGGAGTCGACACCAAAGCAATTTACGGATACGAGCATGAAGAGTATACGCATACCTCCGTCGCCGCTTTGATCGCTTCCGGCTCGGCGGACGCAGGCCTCGGAATTTATTCCGCCGCGCGGATGTATGACCTGACGTTCCTTCCTGTCTGCGACGAGCAGTATGATCTTCTGATTCCCGATTTTGCCTGGGATACCGAGCTGGTGCAACAATTGCTCCAGACCCTGCAAAGTTCCGAATTTGCCGCCCGGCTTGAGCGCCTTGGAGGATATATTCTGGAAAACCCCGGTTCCGTCCGAGAGAGATTTTGAGCAGTATGAGGAAACGCTTTGACGTAATTGTAATCGGAGGCGGACTGCTTGGCTCGTTTTCCGCCCGAAGCCTGACGAAATATCGCTTGAAAACGGCGGTTTTGGAAGCAAGGGAAGACCTTTGCACCGGAATCACCCGGGCGAACACCGCCATTGTATACAGCGGCTGTGACACAAAACCGGGAACGCGAAAAAGCCGCATGTGCGTCCGGGCCGCGCAGAGTTTTTCGCAGCTTTGCGAAGAGCTCGGGGTGCGGTATTCCGCCTGCGGCTCGATTATGATCTGCTTTGGCCCCAAAGGCGAGAAAGCGCTTCGGAGAAAATATGACCAGGGACTCGAAAACGGGGTGCGGGGTCTAAAGCTGCTTTCCCAAAGAGAGGTGCTGGAGCTGGAGCCGCATCTTCACCCCGCTGTCCGCGCGGCCCTTCTTGCGCCCGAGGCGGGGACTGTCATCCCCTGGGAACTGGGAATTGCCGCCGCCGAAAACGCCGTGGCAAACGGCGCGGAACTGCTGCTGAATACAAAGGTGACCGGCATCCGGCGCACCGAAAACGGATACGTGATAACCTCGGACGACCAGGAGTTTTTTGCGCGCGCCGTTGTAAACTGCGCCGGCCTTTCTGCCGACCGGATCCTCGAGGCGGTTCAGAAGCCGTGTGTCCGGATTTTTCCCGAAGCGGGAGACTATTATGTCCTGGATACAAAAGCCGGAGGCATGATTCGTCATGTCATTTTCCATGAGCCGGAAGAAAAGGAGAAGGGGCTTACGCTTGTTCCGACCGTGGACGGCAATATTTTGCTTGGGCCTACGAAGGTCTCCGCAAGCGGTTTGGAAGCGTTTGCGGTATCCCGGGAGGGGCTTAAGGAACTGGCCGCTCTGGTGCCCCGCGTAATCCCGGATCTTCCCATGGAACATGTAATCCGTTCCTTCGGCGCCGTTCGCCCCAATCCGTTCCGGGTTGCATATGACGCGGAAAGCGGAACGTATGTGACGCAGGAGGAGAGCATCTCCGATTTTACCGTCCATGAATCCGGCGAAGCTCCTGGATTTTTAAGCTTTGTCGGGATAAAAACGCCGGGCTTAACCTGCGCCGCCGCGCTTGGGGAGTATGCGGCGGAAAGAATTTCCCTCCTGCTGCATGCCGAGCCGAAGGAAACCTTCAACCCGATGCGCGCCATGCCGCTCAGGCTGAACACGCTTTCTCCGGAGGAAGCGGCCAAACTCGCTGCCGAAAACCCGGCTTACGGCAGGATTGTCTGCCGGTGCCGCAAGGTTACCGAGGGCGAGATCGTTGACAGCATCCGGCGTTTTCCCGGCGCCGTGACGGTGGACGGCGTCAAACGCCGGACCGGCGCTTGCTCCGGGCGCTGCCAGGGATCGTACTGCACGCAGAAAATCATCGAAATCATCGCCCGGGAACGCGGTATACCGCCTTCCTCCGTCCAAAAAGACGGCCCGGGCTCCTATCTGATCGGCGGTGGAATCCATGACAGCCTATGATATCCTTGTCATCGGCGGCGGGCCGGCGGGCATGGCCGCGGCGTTGGGCGCAAAAAAAGCGGGCGCCGAACGCGTCCTGTTGACGGAACGCCTCGACACCCTTGGCGGTATTTTAAACCAATGCGTTCACACCGGTTTCGGACTGATCTACTACGGCGAGGAACTGACGGGGGTAGAATATGCCGCGCGATTCAAAGAGGAGATTAAAAATTCCGGGGTGGACGTGCTGACCGGCACAACCGTCGTCCATTTGCGCGAAGACGGCTCCGCTCTCCTCAGCGGTCCCTCCTGCGGCCTGCTTGCGGTGCGGGCAAAGGCGGTCATTCTCGCATCCGGCTGCCGGGAGAGGCCGATCGGCGCGCTTTCGGTTTCCGGTACGCGCCCTTCCGGTATTTTTTCGGCCGGCATGGCGCAGAAAATGATAAACCTTGGCGGATATGACATCGGGAATCAGTTTGTCATTCTTGGTTCCGGAGACGTCGGCATGATTATGGCGCGGCAGCTTACGCAGATGGGCAAAAACGTTTTGGCGGTGATCGAAAAGGAGGCGGTTTGCGGCGGGCTTGCACGCAATAAAATCCAATGCCTTGACGCATATCGGATTCCGCTGAAAACGCGGTGCACGGTCAGCCGGATTCATGGGATCGGACGGATATCCGGCGTAACCGTGCGGGACCTTGAAAACGGACGGGAGCATTTTCTGGCCTGCGATACGCTGATTACATCCGTCGGCCTGATACCGGAGCGGGAGCTTTCGGAGGAAGCCTCGAACGGGGGCGCTCTGCCGGAGTGGCTGTTTCTCTGCGGCAACGCCTGTTATGTCCATGACCTTGTCGACGACGTAACGGTGGAAGCGTTCCAAACGGGACGGCAGGCCGCCGCTTTCGCACAGAGCGGCTTTGCGCGCTTTGCGCGGGGAGAGGAAGTCGAAAACCTGAAAAAATACGGCGGCAGCGGCATTTTTTGCATCGCCTGTCCGAAAGCGTGCCCGCTCACGAAAACCAAAGACGGGTATTCCGGCGCCCTTTGCGGGAGGAAAGATCCCATCCCGTCCGGGTCAGAACCGCAGGGTTTCTCGCGCGATATAGCGACGTAATTCCGGGACCTCCTGCTCGCCGAACACCTTTTCCAAGGAGCCCGATACCTGAATTCTGCCCTTCGCCATAAAATGAATTTTATCGCATAACCTGCGGATATGCGCGATCTGGTGACTGATAATAATCCAGGTCGCGGGCGTTTCTTTCTGCATCCGAAGAATTTCCGCTTCAAACAGCTCGACGCTGTCCGGGTCAAGATTGGACAGATTCTCGTCCATTATGATGAGCTTGGGCTTAAAAATGAAGGCGCGGGCGATGGAGAGCTTTTGCTTCTGGCCCATGGAAAGACTGCGGGCGTTTTCCTTTTTCTTATCCTGCAGTCCGCATAAGCGCAGCAGCCGCTCGACCTCCTCCTGATCCGGGACAATGCCCCGAATCTTCAGCGGAAACACGAGGTTCTGGTATACGCTGTCGTGCAGCATATATGGATTTTGGCTGACCATTGTGAGGTCCCGTTCGTCCAAACCGTTAAAATCAATTTTTCTGCTCTGCGCGGCGAGCGTCCCCATGATGAGCTTGCCAAGCGTCGTTTTCCCGCAGCCGTTCGGTCCGATCAGGCCGTGTATCAGCCCCTCTTCAAACGTATAATCGCGCACGTCGATTTGAAGCGCGTCGAAGTTTCTGGCCAGCTCAATAATTTTCATCGTACGACGCCTCCCTGCGGAGAGAATCCGCCACAGTCTGCAGAAGAAAGGCTATGACAAGCAAAGCGACGCCCAAAAAAATTCCGTCCGTAAAGATTCCCGCGCTCTTCAGCGTGGCGATGGCCGTCGTCATGGTTCGCGTGCTGTTTTTAATATTTCCGCCGACCATCAGCACGGCGCCGACTTCGCTGATGGAGCGGCCAAAACCGGTGACGACAGCAAAATAGAGTTCGTTTCTCAGTTCTTTCAGGAGAAGACGGTCCGTTTGTCTGCGGCTCGCGCCCATATTCTTCGCAAATATCCGGACGGCGGGCGCGATCCGGGCGGCATGGGTATGAACCAGTCCGCAGATAATCGGGGTAATGATGATGACCTGCGCGAGTACCATGCCCTCAATGGTAAAGAGCCAGTTTAAAAACCCGAGCGGACCGCGGCGCATCAGCAGCATATAGGTAATAAGGCCGACGACGACGGGCGGCACACCCATCAACGTCCGATTCAGGCGAACCACAATCCCCTTCCCGGGGAAATTGTGCCGTTCAAGCCAGATGCCCGCGGCGATTCCAAGGATAGAGGAAATGGCCGTGGACGCGCATGACATGATGAGCGTAACCCGGACGGAGTCAAGCGTTCCCAATTGCAGAAAAAACTCTGAAAACAAGATGATACCTCCAGTATGCTAGGGAGAAAAAAGGCGCGGCCAAAAAGCCGGCCGCGCCCCTCAGCCGTTACTCGGCGTTCGGTGTAAAGAGGGATTGTCCGTATTCCGCGACGCCGAACTGCGCAATCTGCTCCTGCACCTTGTCCGAGCAGATCCACTCGATGAAAGCATTGGCTGCTTCGTTGTTCACCTGGGGATATTTCTCGGGGTTGACCGCGATTACGCCGTACTGGTTCAGCAGGTTCGCATCGCCCTCGCAGATGATTTCCGACGTTACGTCCAACTGCGCGTTTTTCTTTGTCGAAAGCCAGGTGCCGCGGTCGGAGAGAGCGTAGCCCTGCTTCTCGTCCGCCATGAGAATGGTGTCGCTCATGCCGGCGCCTGCCGATATATAATTCGGGTTGCTCTCCGGATCAATGCCAAGCGCTTTCCAGACCGAGAGCTCTTTCGTATGCGTTCCGGAATCGTCGCCTCGGGAAACAAACACAAGAGACTCGTCAACAATCTGCTTGAATACGGATTCGATGTCCTGCGTGTAGGCGATCGGTCCGTCCTTGGGACCGATGATTACAAAGTCGTTGTACATAACCTGGAAACGCTCCACGCCGAACCCGTCGGCGACAAACTGCTCTTCTTTTGCTTTCGCATGAACCAAAACGACGTCAACCTCGCCGTCCATGCCAAGCTGCAGTGCCTCGCCGGTGCCTACGGAAGTCCACTGAAGCTCCCAGCCGGTGTCCGCTAAGAACAGGGGAGCTAAATAATCAAGCAGGCCGGTGTTGTCGGTGCTTGTCGTCGTTGCCATCATCAGAACGCCCTTCGGCTGGGCTGGCTCCTGCTGTTCTCCGCCGGCAGGCGGGGCGGAAGGAGCGGTCTGTGCCGGGGATTCCGACGCGGGGGGAGTATTGGCCGTGTCGGCGCATCCGGCAAACATCGGCAGCGCTAAAAGTGCCGCCATTAAAAACGTCAGTGCTTTTTTCATTCCTGTTTTTTCCTCCAGTTGCAAAAGTATTAATCTCGGAACAGATACAGGCAATCCCGTATGTTCCGGCGATTCCTTTTTCCGGATGAAACCGGCGGAGATTGCCCTGCACGCATAAAAAAACCTCCCCGAAGCCAGCAGACGCGGATTTCCGGCAATAAACCGACCGCCGGGNNGCCTTGCGTCACACTGAGTTCGGAGAGTGGCTCGTCCACCGCTCTCGCGAAGAGCAAACTCTGCTTCCATATAAGCGTATCGAATAGGATTCATAGCTTCTATGGAATATGTTTCAACAGAGCTATTCTAATCAACCGCGCCGTGTTTTGTCAAGACCAAACCGCAAGCAGGTCCCTTTTTCCCGTTTATCCTGCCAGCATAAACAGATTGCCGAACTTTATTCGAAAGGGGTTATTGCCATGGAACTTCAGCAGCTGAGATATTTTATCTTGGCGGCGGAAACGCAGAATTTATCGCTTGCCGCAAAGCAGTTAGGGATTTCGCAACCTTCCCTTTCGAGGAGCATCACGCGCCTGGAAAATGATTTGGGCGTTAAGCTGTTCAGCCGCAGCGGGAAAAAGATTACGCTCAACGAACGGGGTAAAACCTTTTTGGCCGGCGTGAGAGATTCCCTTGCCCTGCTGGACACTGCCGCGGAGGAAAGCTCCGCGCAGCCGGGTACTTTAACGGGTAGACTGCGTCTTGGGCTGTTTTGGCCGGACGAACGGATTTATTCCTGCA
>DCTG01000114.1 GCA_002329245.1 Clostridiales bacterium UBA1446 | reverse complement strand
TACCATGGTTTTTGTGACGGTGGCAGCAACCTTTACGGTCGCCTTTACCGCCCGCGCTGTCCGCTGAGCGTTTCTTGCCGTAGCCTGTGCAGTTTTAGCGGCTGTTTTAGCGGCCATTTGAGTGGTTTTGATGGCTGAACGGGAAGTCTGCTCGGCAGTTTTAACGCCACGCTGAGTCGTTTTAATAGAACCTCGCGCGCTCGTTTTAACTGCATTTTCAGTTGTGCGGACATTTTGTTTGATGCTTCCTTCTACTGTTCTAACGCCTTGCCTGGTTTTTTCTCCGGCATAGTTTGATGAGGCTTGCTCCACGCGACGGCGGGCACCGTACCGAGCATAATCGCGTCCGTGTGTGGTGTAATTAGGGGAAATGTTATCAGAGGTATGCGGCTCATGTGAGGATACGGGTGATTTTGATGCCGGTGATTTTGATGCCGGTGCTTTCTGATGCTGTGCCTTTTGAGGTTCCCCCTTCGCTTTAGGTTGCTCCGGCTCCGGGGTATACTCGCTTAAATGACGTTCTTTGATTTTCTGCCGCGTTCTCTCTGTGAAGCGTTTTCCCTGATTATGCAGCTTATGGCCTACTTCACGGGTTATATCCTTAGACTTTTCAGTTGTGCGATCCTCGGCAGAACCGGCAGGAGAATCAGCGTCAGCTTGTAGTGTTTGCTCAGCCTGCTCCTTTGTACGGACATAAGAGTTTTTCATCCGGTTGGCCATGTTCGCCGCCCTGTCAAGCGTCCGGATATCCTTTACCGTGTCCCTTGTTTTAATGTCCTTCATTGTTCCATCTCACCGGGCTTTGTTAATTCGGGGAAACCCGTTATTNNAATCTTCTCGAATAACAAGCACACCTCCTTACTGCAAAAATGCTGGTAACGAGCTTTGGATATTTGGTAGTATTTCCTCTTTTGCTTCTTCTTTGGGGAACCATTTTTCATTCCACTCCTTCATATATTTGTCAACTGTCTGCTGGGTGATCTCCACATATATCTGCGTTGACTGAATCGAAACGTGTCCAAGAATATTTTTCACAATGGCAAGCGGGACACCGGCTTCGACCAGATGGGATGCGGTCGTGTGGCGCATGACATGCGGGGTGTATCGGCCAGTGCAGAATTTGTCAGGGTGGGCATCCTTAGCCATTTTCTCGTATTTTGCAAAGACCTCCTCAATACAGGACACGGAAATCTGCTCGTTTCTCTGGCTTGAGAACACATGACGGTTAGGCTGATTGCCAATTTTCCTGTAANNAGCGATGTATTTGTCCAATAGTGCAGTGGCATCGATGTCAGCGCCCGCCCGCCGTCCGGCATCTGTATAACCCCGCGTATTTCATTCAAACTAATACCGAGGTGATTCCTATGGCCGCGGCTCATAAAACCGTCCTGTCGTTCGGGCTCGTCGCGATTCCGATATCCCTGTATATCGCGACGCAGGACAACGACATCCATTTTAACCAGCTGCATAAAGAAGACAGTTCACGAATTCGATATAAAAAAACCTGCGCGCATTGCGGAAAGGAGATCGGACCCGGTGATATTGTAAAAGGATACCAGTACGACGCGGACAAGTATGTTGTCGTAACGGACGAAGAACTGGAAAAAATCAAGACCGAAAAGGAAAAATCGATTCAGATTCTGCACTTTGCGAATTTAAATCAGATTTCGCCCGTTTACTATGACAAAACCTATCAGGCGATTCCCGAAACGGGAGGGGAAAAGGCCTTCGAGCTTTTGCGGGTCGCCCTCATGGAGGAACAGAAAATCGCGATCGGGAAGACCGTTTTAGGGACCAGGGATACGCTGATGGCCATAATTCCCAGGGAGGAAGGCGTTCTGATTTCCACGATGTTTTACGAGGACGAAATCAGAGCCCTGCAAAAGCACTACCAGAAACAGGAAGTGAAGGAGCAGGAGCTGAAGATGGCGAAAGCTCTGATTGAAACCATGGATACGCCGTTTGACCCTTCCAAGTACAAGGACGAATATCAGGTCAAGCTCAAGGAGCTCTTGGAAAACAAGGTTGCGGGAAAAGAAGTCGTTACGCCCAAGGCCGAAAGAGCCGATAACGTCATCGATCTCATGGACGCCTTGAAGGCCAGCATCGAGCAAAACAAGCCGAAAGCGGGAAAACCAAAAAAGGCAAAGGGCGCGTAAGGGGTTTCATCCGCTCCTTTCCGCAAAGATAAAAGCCGCGGCAATTATAGTTTTGCCGCGGCTTCTTCGTATTCGTTGCATCTGCGTTTCCGGAAGGAACAATAGAAGAAAATAATGGATTATTTCTTATAACATATCCTGTTTCGACCGAATCCGATAACTGGTGATGGTAGTATTATCCATAAATAACAAATGTAGAACAAATAATTCCATAAGAGGATGGTTCTTACTATAAGAACGGAACCTTGTAAGTAAGGAGTATGACACAAGGCCGTTTCTCCTGCTTTTCTTCTTGGACGCCGCATCGGATGCGGCAAGGAAAATGATTGTAAGCTTGCAGAAATGACGGGTTTTCGCGTGCTGTCCTTCGGCTATCGATACCCGGAATATAAGGAGATTGAAACCTGGACGCACATTGACGGTTCCCCCTTGGAATTTCTGAAACTGGTCGATCAGGCGGCCGTCGTTTTCACGGATTCCTTCCACGCAACGATTTTTTCTCTTATCCTGCATAAGCCGTTTTACATCTTCAGCCGGCGGAGTCGCGCGTAAGGGGATATTGGATGCCTATATCGCATACCTGGAAAGGAAGCATCGCGGCAAGATAATGAACCTCTTTTTTCGCCGAAAAGACGGGTTGGGCAAAAAAATGCCGTATATCCTGACGTNNTCTTTGCTGCAACGCCGCCGGTCTCAGCCGACCAATATCAAAGTATGGACTGGTCGTTTCGTGGCTGATTGCCACCGGGTTTTCTGCGATCGATGAATATTTTCAGACGTTCATCCCGGGGCGGAGCGGCCAATTGCAGGACGTATGCATCGATCAGCTTGGGTTGCTTCTAGGGATACTGCTTTATCTCATTTTTCAGCGCGTACGGAAAAAGCTGAAAACGCGAAGCATTGCGGGTTTCACGGGTACATGAGTCACAATAAACTGAATTTGTGTAAAGGGATACAGATGAAAAAAAAGGTCATTCTCATTTTGTTGGTGTTCGTACTGCTCGGTTCCGTTTCCACATTGGTTCTGTATAACATCGGCGATTATTTTTTAATTTCCGCGTTTGATTTGGTTGTATCGGAAGAGCCTGAGCCTGCGAACCCGGAAACGGCGGATCATACCCCCGCGCAGACGCAAACCGCCCCCGCAGAGACGGATGCTGAAATGCCGCGGGAGGGAACCGCTCCGGCGGGGCAGGAAGCGGAAGGCGCAGCTCAGCCCGGGCATTCCGGGGAAGCGGAAAGCGGGAAGGTGGACAATGCCCCGCAAAATACGAATTCTGTTCCGGACGGGAAGGGGGAAGGAGAGGAAAAGGAAATACTTGAGCATTCTTCGAAAGAAATTGCGGATATGGCGGACGGTGTTTCCGCCACGGATAAAATTTCCGCGTCGCTACTTGTGCTGAGCAAGCTTTCATCGGCGGATATCCAGTACCTGTACGACCTGGCGGAAGGCGGTCTGACTCCGGAGGAAAAGGCGGCCGCGAAAAAGCTCTGCTATGCGAGATTCAACAGCGAGGAAATTGCGCAGATCTACGAGCTATATAAGAAATATGCTGAATAAGCGGGATATTTTGAGATATTACGAAAACCGTCCGGTACGCATCCAAGGGGGAGGATGCTATCGGACGGTTTTGTTTTGTTATGAAAACGAGTCTGAGGAGAGGGAAATAAACTCACAGCACAACTTTTCTCACGTCGAACATGGCGTTTAAAAAAGCCCAGTTTTGCGCGAAGGGGCGCATGGCGTTCCAGTAGCCGGCGCCGAGAAGCCGGTTGTCGGTGATAACCTGGTATTTCGCCTGGATGCTCCGCACGTCCTCGAACCAGACTACATGTCGGTTACCGTCCGCGCTGGTGTAATAGAAGAAGGGTGACTGGGCTGTTTCGTCAAACTCGATCACCGCGTTGTACCGCGCGGCGACTTCGACGGCGTATTGGTTTCCGAAAACGGTTGCAACGGTGACGCCCCGCTGGTAGGGGAGAACCCAGTCGTAGCCGTAATTCGGAATCCCCATGAAGATCTTCTCGCGGGGGATGGCGGTCACCGCGTAGTTCACAACCCGCCGAACCTGGTTCACAGGCGCGACAGCCATCGGAGGTCCGAACGTATAGCCCCATTCATAGGTCATAAGCAGAACCGTGTTCGCAATCGCGCCGATGCGTTCGTAGTCGTGCGCCTCGTAAAGAAGCCCCTGCTGTGTGGGCGAGGTTTTCGGCGCGAGGTCAACGTTCACGCTGAAGCCTTCCGCGTTAAGCCGTGTCGTCGTGTTCTGAATGAAGGAGAGGAACGCGTCCGCGTCTTCCGGCGCCACGAACTCGAAATCGATATCCAGCCCCAGATAGCCTTTTTCCCGCATTTTAACTAAAATCTGATCGATCACCTTGTTTTGCAGCGCCTGACTTTGGAAGATGCGGCTCGCCCGTTCCGTGCTGAAGATGCCGCTCTCCGTCACGGAGGAGAGCAGCATGATGGGCGCGGCTTTAAACTGATAGGCGAGGCGGATCAGCTCGTTATCGTCCGGCTCAATCAGATCCCCGGCCTCCGTAAAACCGTAGCCGAAAATCGTAAAATGCGTCAGCAGGGGGAGCACGCGGAACAGGACGTTGCGGTTGATATACGGATAGGCGTACCCGTTGACGGACAGGGGGCCGATTTTCTGGCCCCGGTGGGCGATGGTAAGCTGCTGCCCGACAAACAGCGTGGGGTCGTTTGCCAGGTAGGGGTTATTCTGATAAAGAGACAGCACCGTAGTGCCGTATTGCTGCGCGATCGTGAACAGGGTCTCGCCCGGTCTCACCGTATGTACGGTTTCGGGAAACTGGATGATAAGCGCCTGTCCGACCGCCAGCCGATTCTGGTTTTCAATGCCGTTGTCGGTTATGATTTTCTGCGCGGAGACACCGTACAGCCGCGCGATGCCGGTCACGGTTTCCCCGCTTTTCACAATATGAATTTCCAAGACAAAGCCGCCTTTCCATACAATACTTCTTACGAATATTGTATGGAAAGGCGGCTTTTTATGTGATAGGATAGAAATGATTATAGGGAACGGAACGCTCGCGGGTAACGCGGGGATTAATCTACATGGTACGGGTCGTCGCTCCAGTTGCCGGGTTCCGTCACCACTTCCTCCACATCGATTCGATAGTGGGCGACCATATCCCGGAGCGCGGCTGCCTGGGCCGACATTTCCTCGCTGGAGGAGGCGGATTCCTCGGCGGTTGCGGTGTTGTTTTGGATGACTACGGAAATCTGCTCGATTCCCGAGTTGAGTTGTTCGATTGCTTCCACCTGCTGGAGGGAGGATTCGGCGATTTCGGAAATGGAATCGGTCGCGCGGCTGATGCTATGAACGATTTTGCTCAGGGTTTTTTCCATGTCTTCGCCAATCGCGACGCCGTGGTTTACCTTGCTGATGTTTTCGAGAATCAGGGCATTCGTTCCCTTGGCAGCCTGCGAGCTTTTGTTCGCGAGATTCTTCACTTCCTCGGCTACGACCGCGAAGCCTTTGCCGTGTATGCCGGCGCGGGCGGCTTCAACGGATGCGTTGAGTGCCAATATATTTGTCTGGAAGGCTATGTCGTCGATTACCTTAATGATGTTCGAGATATTGGAGGAGGCGGTATTGATTTCCTCCAACGCGGCAAGCAGCTCTTTCATCTTTGTGCTTCCGCCTTCGGCTTCGGCGTTAACCTCTTCGGAGAGCTCTTTGGCNNATCTCCACCAGTTCGGAAACGGTTGACGATATTTCCCGAATGGCGGCGGCCTGTTCGGTTGAACCCTGAGCGAGCGCCTGGGCGCCGTCGCTGATCTGCTGAGAAGCGGAATTTACGTTTTCGGCGGCTTCCCGTATGTTGCGGATCAGATCGCAGATGGAATCGTCGATCTTATTGTTGTTGTCCATGATCTTCGCGTATTCACCGGACAAATAACTGACGTCCGTCCGAATGGACAGATTCCCACGCAGGATATCTCCGGAAGCCAAGCTGAGGAACAGGGAGATTTTCTTAATTCCGAGCTGCGTGCCGCGGATGGCTCTGGCAAGCTGTCCAAGCTCATATTTTTGATTGATATCTACTTTGAAATCGGTATCTCCTCTGGCAAGCCGCTCCGTGTAGTCAATCAGCGAACCGATTGTGTTTAGGAGGGGAGTCATGACCCTCCAGACAATCAGAATCTCGAGGATAAAAATAATCAGACAAATAACCCATTTGAGCAAAGGCTGATTTTCGAGAAACGGAAAGGGGCTGCGGTAAGCGATAAAATAGGACAGGAGGAAGGTAATGAGCGTCATAACGGCAAAAAACAGAATGATCCTGCTCTTCAGGCCGGATGACCTGCGATTCTTTTGAGATTTTTCAAGTTTCGGCTTCGACATGGGACCNNCATTTGGCAGTTGTCCATCTATTAGAAATATCGAAATATTTAATAGGAAACATTAACGTTTTTTTAAGATTTTGGGGCTGGAGAGAAGAAGAAAATGCCCGCGGAGAAAACCCCTGAGAAGCGTGGATGCAATGGCATGGAAGCTCGGAATAAGAGGAACAATAAAGGTATCAGCCGCAAACCGGCGGCGGTGCGCCCCGCTTTCTTGCTGTCCGGCCTTTTCGGGAGGTGCCGACCGGCGGGAGCAGGCGCACGGAAGGGAACCTTTTGTGCCGGGGGGCGTCAAAGGGGCAGCCGGAAGAAGGAAGGGAGACTTGCCGATGAAATGGCTGGAAAGACTGAAAGACCGGGGGAAAGGGCTTACGGATACCGTTGCCCGCTATCCGCTGACGATGGTATTTTTGGCGGCGGCAGCTATTCTGTTCGCCGCGATGATCCAAGGCGAAAGCGGGGAAAAGCTGACGAAATATCTGCTGACCTGCGCGGTCGGCGCCGTGTTGGGCGCCGCGCTGCAGGCGATGTACGAGCGGTTTTTTGCAGGCGTCGGAGCCCGTGCCGGTCTCTGCGCCGCCGGCGTTCTGCTGACGGCGGGATATTGGCTTCTGATCCATAACGCGCCGGTTTTCGGGACGGAAATCGGCGTGCGCACGTCCGTGGCGCTCTTCGCTCTCCTCATCGGGTTTATCTGGGTTCCCGTAATCCGGAGCGAGATCACCTTCAACGAGAGTTTCATGATCCTGTTCAAGGCGCTGTTTTTAGCCGCCTTTTATTCCGGCGTTCTGATGGGCGGCTGCGCTCTGATTCTAGCCGCAACCGACCGTTTGATCGTCCCCGTCGACAGCGACCTGTATTCCTATACAGCGGACGTGGTGTTCGTTCTCTTTGCGCCGGTTTATTTCCTTTCCCGGATCCCCTCATACCCCGGAAAAAGGGACGAGGCGGGCGAAGCTTCGGAAAATCGCAGCGCGGCGATTGCAAAAGCCGCGTTTTGCCCTCCGTTTTTAGAGGTTTTGATCTCCTATATCATCATACCGCTTACCGCGGTATTTACGCTGATTCTCGTTGTCTATATCGCGCTCAACATACGGGGCGAATTCTGGACAAACAATCTTCTGGAACCCATGCTTGTGGCATATGCGATTACCGTCATCCTGGTCTATATTTTGGCGAGCCGGCTGGAAAATAAGTTTGCGGTGCTTTTCCGCAGGATTTTTCCCAAGGTGCTTATTCCCATCGTGCTCTTTCAGATTGCCTCTTCGCTGCTCAGCATCCGGGATACGGGAATCACGCATACCCGTTATTACGTAATCCTGTTTGGAATCTTCGCCGCTCTTTCCGGCGTCGTGATGAGTATTTGTCCCGTGCGGAAAAACGGGCTTATCGCCGTGCTTCTCATTGTGTTTTCCGCGATTTCCATTCTCCCGCCGGTAGACGCCTTTACCGTCAGCCGCCTCAGCCAGACCCGGCTTTTGGAAACCGTGCTGTCTGAAAACGGAATGCTGAAGGGGGATGCCGTCATTCCGAATCCCGATGTTCCGAACGGGGACAAGGAGAAGATTGCTTCCTCCGCCAGCTATTTAAGCAGGATGGGATATGCCGGCCGGGTATCCTTCCTGCCGGAAGACTTTAACTACTATGCCGACGCTTACAAAATTTTTGGGTTTATCGACGCGGACTATCCGTCCACCGAAGTGCGTTCGCGGAGCGTCTTTTTAGATTTCGCCGAACCGATCGACATTTCGGGATATGAGCTTCTGTCACGGCTATATATAGGCCGGGGCGATTCGGAGACAGTCGATATTGCGTCGCCGGCAACCGGCTTAACGTATCACCTGTTCAAAGAAAATGCGGGAGACTATATGGACCTCGTATTGAAGGACGAAGCCGGACGGGAGCTGCTTCGCTTCCATACGAAAGAAATTTTCGACCGGTATCGAGCCTATGAAACGGAGCATTCCGTACTCGGCGGGGAGGAAGCCTCTTTCCCGGCGGAAACCGATTTTGCCCGGGCAAAGATCGTCGTACAAAGCGCGAANNCGGAACTCTATGTCCTGATCGGAATCAAATAACAGATCGGATCCATGCGGATCAGGAAGCCTTTTTCATGATCGAAACGCTCCCTGCATAAATATCTGGCAGGAGGGGGTGGGGACATGGAGTATCCGTTTCTGATCGAGGGGGTCCAGCGCGGCGTTCTGACCGTTACCCGGGAGGAAGGCCGTACGGTGTTTCGCGCCGCCTGCTCGGACGACGGGCGCGGCGTCTACCGGGGCGCGGCGGCCGGAACCTTGGGAAGGCTTGCGCTCGGCGTTCTCATACCGGAAAACGGAAAACTGCGCGCCGAACGTTCCCTGACTAAGGAGGCGCTCGCCTTGGAAGGAATCGGCGAAGTGCTTCGGGGAGAAGGATGGTTATCCTATCGTTTTCCCTCGCGCGACGAGGAAGTCCCCGAGGGATGGCGGCCGGCCGGCCATGTTGCGGGCCTCTTTCGGGATCCCGTTCTCTCCTCGGCCGCGGAGCATCTCTCCGGCGCGCTGATCAAAGAGGCGAGAGGACGGCGGTATCTGGCGGTTCCCTGGAGACCGGAAATGCCGTTTNNGCGGCACGCCGTTTTCGTGCTGGACGGCGGGGGGCGGCCCTTGATGGAAAAGCTGCCCGAAGAGGAAAAAAGAGCGTAGCCCCGGAAAGGGAATACGCTCAAAGCCGCCGAAAAAATAGGAGCAAACGCAAAAACCGCTTCCGGATT
>DCTG01000075.1:5998-11899 GCA_002329245.1 Clostridiales bacterium UBA1446 | reverse complement strand
CACCGACGACAACTTTGCCACCATTGTGCACGCGGTGCAGGAAGGACGCCGGATCTTCGACAATATCCATAAAGCGGTTCGCTTCCTGCTCTCCTCGAACGTCGGCGAAGTCCTTACCCTTCTGATCGCGACCTTTGCCGGCTGGACCATTCTCTCTCCCGTACACATCCTGTGGATTAACCTCGTAACCGACTCCATGCCGGCGCTGGCGCTCGGCGTGGAACCCACGGAGCCCGGCGTCATGAACCGCCATCCCCGTGGTAAGAAAACGCCGTTTTTAACCAAGAGAGAATGGATGCGCATCGTATACACAGGCGCGTTCGAAGCACTCCTTACCATTATTGCCTATCAGCTCGGCTTGCGTTTCTCTCATGAAGTGGGCATGGCCATGGCGTTTTTAACCCTCTCCATGCTGCAGCTGTTTGCGGCGCTCGGCTTCCAGTCGGAACACAACAGCGTGTTCCGCCTGAAAGCGAAAGAGCATCCCATGCTCTGGCTTGCGCTGGCTGCCTCCACATTCCTGCAGGTAATCGTCCTGGTCTTCCCGCCCCTGCGCTCGGCGTTCGGGCTCGGCGTCATCCCGGCGATGCAGTGGCTTGAGGTTTTGGGACTGTGCATCGTCATGCTTTTGTTTATCGAAGCGCAGAAACTCATTGCCCGCATGAGACACGAAGACTGATAAGCAGTAAAAAAGCGGATGTCAAGGCTGCATCTAAGGCCAAATCATTTCATCCAAATAACCGCGGCGTGCCGGAACGAATTCCGGCACGCCGCTTCTTTTTTATCTTTTGTCGGAGAAGCCCCCGTTCTATCCGTGCTGGTACGGCGCACCGCCCCGGCACGCCGCCGTTTCCGTCGGCCCCATCTGTCTTGGACAAACGCTTCCTGCGTTCCGATTTGCAGGGCACGCTGCCCTCATCGCGCCGTCTGACGATTGGATTGGAATGCATGGAGCCGGCAAAGCCCCGGCGAAATCGATCTGAGGCAGCTTTTCGGCCGCCTCTTAAAAAAATGGTTGCAAATCCTGCTCTTCTCNNGCAGGTTATTTTTTTCTCATTTTACCTATGTTCCGACCTATACGTCCACGACCACGTTTGTGGTCAGCAACAGGCCGAATTCCGGGTATCAGCGGGCCGACAGCCTGACGTCCAGCGATTTAAGCGCCTCCACTACGCTCGCAAATACTTTCAAGTACATCCTCCTGAGCGAACTTGTGCTCCGGAACCGAGAAATCGGCTCTCCGTCCACAGAGACCCGAAGCAAGATCCGGATACGCCCGCTGGTAAAAAGCACCGGAGCTTATGGAAGGAAACAAGCCTGAGGTCGTCAGAATAAAAGAATTAAATCCGCATGAAAACACCCGTTTTGAGGAGCGTCTTAGGAATTTGCATTCCCGGCACGATATCGGCATCGTGCCAAAACTTCTTGATGTCAGTCTGCTTCGGCGATCATAATACTTTCGTGTAAGCCGCAGTACACCTTCGTGCACAACAATTATTCTAATGGTTACCGAAAAATCATACGAAAGAGCATTATGCAGTTTCCTTTCATTGACTAAAATAAAAGTCAGGATTGCATTGCAATCACTATATTGTTAGGAGATGCATGTATGAACAAGAAGGTAAGAATCCTGGCGCTTTCCCTTGCCGTCGCGGTTGCGTTAATAGGGGCCGGATATGCGGCATGGGGAACTGAAATCACAACCACAACCAAATTGCACAGCGGCGAATGGAGAATCGTCCTTGAAAACGACTCCGCTTCCTCCTACTGGGCAGGAGATCAGATCGGTTTATTCTCAAGGGAAGGGGCTCTTTCAGGTGCTTATCTGGGTACCGATTATGGCAACCAAGTGAACAGGGATTATGATGCTCCCCCCGACGGCGAGGATGGCGTAGTGGATCCTACCGCACAAGACTTTGTCTATGTTATGGAGCCCATTCCTGACATTCCCTATGGAATTGATCAGTCCGCTGCGGCAAACGTTACCGCCTGCACATTCCAGTTCTACAACCTGCATCCGGGAACCAAGGCGTTCACCAGATTTGAAATCAGAAATGACGGCACCATTGATGCAAAAATCGGCGATGTCAGAGTGAAACTGCTCAGCGAAAGCGGTAATTCACTCACCGCTGCTAACACAGCAGAGATGGATGTTATTAATGCAATAAAGGTGCACCCGGTGTTCTCAATCCATAATGGCAATAATGGCGATGATGCTCTGATCGGCATCAACGAAGAATGCTCATTGTCTGAGTTACAGGATTTCCTGCGTGCTAAGCTGGTTGGCCAAGTGCTCAACTGCAACAACATGCTGTATTCTTATGATGTTGAAGGTAGTGTCTCTGACGAGCTTGAAACCGGCTCTGATAGTATTCTGGTGAACAGCTTCAACTTCGAGCTTCCCGCCGAAGCTCTGGAAGGCAACATCGGCATGCAGGCAAACTTCCAGGTTGTCATCGAGTTCGATTTCGTACAGTACAACCAGCTTGTTGAAGGCCCCGCCGCCACTTGAATTTCTTAATTCATCATTGCGCTGAATAAAAACGAAGGTCCAACCGTTAGGTTGGACCTTCGTTTTATAATCCGGTAATTTTTTGCAATTTCCAAATATTGACATAATTCTATCATATCTAATGTTAATATCGCTTTGGAGGTTTAATTTATAACATTTAGCATATAGTCCTTGATATTAAGAATATCTACAAGTTGCAGAGGGGAAAGGCATAATGATAGGCTCGTCTGACCTTTTTCGCAATATAACTGCTAAAGAAATGAAAGTCATACCTTATTTCAGGTATCTATCTTACATACTGACTTCTGCATCCTATATCCTTTGGTGGGATTTTCCTTTTCTCAACAAATGCTCCGTTGTATTCTTTCTTGGAATTGCCGCCGTCATCTTAAATCACATTTACAAAAAATATCAAGGCAATACTACATTTATCAGCATCATGGTTGTCATCGAGATCATCGGGAATATCGTGGTGCTTTTGCCTACGGGGGGCATAAGCAGCCCTTACATTTGGTATTCCCTTAATGTTGTTATTGTTTCGGCGTATTTTTTGAGTCCTCTGTTTCTTCTGAGCTACGTTCTGGCATACATCGTTGCCTTTGGGACCTACTACTTGATCCACAGCGCCGATATGCAGCTTTATGATTTTCTGCTGCAATACAGCAGTCTCATTTTAAGCTATTTTATCATCGTCATCGCGGCTTACTTACTGGTATGCATGGATAAGCGCATCAGAAAAGAGCGAACGAATACGGAGAAAGTCAACGCTGAGCTTTTGAAAGCCAATAAAATGCTGATGGATTCCATGGATGAAATTACATTGCTATACAATAATGTTAACGCATTTATTAATCTTAGAAATAAGAAACAGCTTTCGGGTCTGATTACGGAATATACACTGAGAATAACAAAGGCCCCCTTTGCATTTGTTTATCACATAGCGAATGATGAGATAAACTTTGAAGCAGATGGCAATCTGTCTCAAGAGGAGCAGCAAATCCTGTCTTCAGCAGTAAAAAGCCGGCTTAACGACAACATGGCTGAAATTTTTGATTCAGATATGCCGGTGAGAGATATCATATGCGGCCATGAGCTGATTATAAGCACAATTAAAACAAGCAATAACTCCTATGGAATTCTAGGCATTAAAATAAACGGAGGCAGCGGGAGAATAATCGAGCATCAAATCATAGATCAGGTAAGAANNGAGCGCTATTCTTTTTGAAAGCTTTCAGTATGAGGTTTTATACAGCGACTATTTAATATCGAAGGAGCAGCATCGTATCGCAAATGAAATACACGACGGAGTAAGCCAGAGATTATTCTATATTTCCTGTAAAATCAGCGATATTCTGATGAAAAAAAATCAAAGCCTACCATTTGATTGGCAGGCAGAGCTTCACACGGTGCAAAACGCTTTGAAAACAGCCATTCAGGAGCTCAGGGACACCATTTACAGCAATGGCGCCAGGACTTTCCAAAACGGCGTTTTTGAAGAAAGCGTAAGAAACTATTTGAACGATATCATGGATTTAAACGATGTTCAAATCACACTTCATATGCAGGGGCGATTTGAGAATATATCGAGCGAGCTGATTAAGGTCATATTCAGAATCATCGGAGAGGGCTGCGGAAACGCAATCCGGCACGGGGATAGCAAAAATATTGGTATCAAGCTGTGTGAGGATAAGGACAATATCTACATTGAAATAACTGACGATGGGACCGGGTTTGATTTATGCGAGGTGACGAAAGACGATCGTCTCGGAATGGGAATGCGTAATTTGAATTGTCTCGTCTACTCCTATTATGGAAGCATTGATATAAACAGCCAGCCATACAAAGGAACCAAAATCAGCGTTTCTCTACCGCTTTGTTATATGAAAAAAGGAGAAATGTTATGCTGAACATCCTCATCGTAGACGATCATCCTCTGGCGAGAAAAGGTATTAAATCAATATTGAAAGGTAATATTGAAAATTGCTGCGTATCAGAGGAAGCTTGTGTAAAAGGAGCACTAGGCGCGCTCCGTTTAGGTACGATTCACGTCATGTTTGTTGACTTGAATCTCGGTGGGGAATTCGGTCTTGACATCGTAAGAGAGGGCGGCAGTATCAGTCCCGGGACAAAATTCATTCTGATAACGACATACATTTCGAAAGAAGATTACAAAACGGCCGAGGAGCTGAATGTATCGGGGTATCTTTCAAAAAGCGCGGCGCCGGAGGATATTGTATATATTGTAGACTTGGTCACCCGAGGGAAAAAATACATCGATTCCGACCTGATTGCCTTTGATAAAAGCGATAGGTCGGGGGTTAACACAGCTCAGTTGACCGACCGGGAGAGAGAGGTGCTAACAGAACTGGCAAAGGGCATCAGTAATGAGGAAATAGCAAAAAGACTTTTCATATCCATTAATACAGTAAAGAAGCATATAAGCAGCATCATGTCAAAGCTGAACCTTCAAAATCGCATGCAGCTGATTCTGTATGTAAACAAATACGGTTTAGCCAACACAGGACTGATGTGCTGTACGGAAGCACCCTATATTAGCGTAAAAAGAGGTAATTCACTTGAAAAAGCATAAAGCAGACTTTAGGATGATGATCCTTGCAGTCAGTATTGCGGTTTTCCTTGGCGCGATAGGATTTGGTTACGCGTATTGGAACGGGATAATCAATTTAAGCAGCCTCATATCCACCGGCAGGATACATACTGTTTTTGACACATTTGAGGTGTTAAGTGAGACATCTCCCGCTGAGGATATTGGCGCTATGATCACCGGCATGCGTCTTAGCGAAGACGGCAAGAGCTTGCTGATGTCTATCGATAACGCGTATCCCGGGTATTCTGCTGAAATTGGTTACAGCATAAAAAACGATGGAGATGTGCCCGTTTACTGCAAGCTGATCACTGATCAGGACAGCATTGCTTCCGTTTATATAGATAATCCGAACGTCATCATAGATCCGGGCGGCGGTAGCTCTTACGGCACATTTATAATAACGATAAGCGATGAAGCACAAGAAGGCATGAGCTCTCAGCTGAACATATATCTTGATTATGTGCAATACAATGAATTGCAGTGACCTCTTGAAAGTATAGAGGTGATTTATTATGAAACAAAATAGATTACTTATTATTTTATCCGCGTTAATTTCTCTCTCCGTTATTGCATACGGTTTTGGCGCATGGGCTGAAAAACTGAGTATAAGCATATCGATCAGGACAGCCGATGTTTTCCCGTCAACACTCGCCACGGAGAAAACGGAAGAAATGCCCGCAGAACCGGCGGATAAGCAAGAGAAGCAGCTGGAACCGTCAACAGAAGGGCTGCCGGAGGAATCTCCGGAACCCTCCCGGGAGCCGGCCCAGCCTTCGGAGGA
>DCTG01000075.1:0-5942 GCA_002329245.1 Clostridiales bacterium UBA1446 | reverse complement strand
TTCGGAGGAGCCGGCCCAGCCTTCTGAGGAGCCGGCCCAGCCTTCCGAGGAGCTTTTAGAAGAGCCCGCAGATCTGCCGGAGGAATCATGAAATTTTTGCACATTCCATGTAAAAAAGTAACTTAGGAAGAAAGCGGGAAATGGTTTGAACAGGTTAATGACCCATAGACTTTTTCAGCATACCGGCACTTCCCAGGTAAGAAAAGTCGTTTTGATGCTGGTGACTTTAGGGGTAACCCTGTGCAGACGGTATTGTCCCAGCTTTATCAGAAGCACAACAGTTTTTACTTCATTTTTATATCCCTTGTTATGGTGCTCTGTTATATTCATGGTTCTTTGCTTTCCCAGGACGCGGCCCGTAGCGAAAATTCGAGAAAAGAGTTTTATCCTGTGGATGACCGCCGCATGTTCAATTGTATATGTCTTTATCATGATGATAAGCGGGATGGTGTCCGGATTTGGAAAAAGTCCGTATAATCATTCCTTATACGGTATGGCTTTGAATATCTTCCAGCTGTTTTCCGCTTTGATTGCCAAAGAGCTGGTGCGGGATTATCTTGTAAACGGCAGCGGCAGAAACGCAAAATTCGGTGACCGCATTTTTGCCGCCGTGTTCATTTATTTACTGAGCTTTAACCCTGACCAGTTTGTCAATCTAGAAACGAACCTGCAGATAATCCAGTTTATCAGCATTGATATGATCGCAAAGCTGTGCATCAGTTGTTTTGCCACCTATTTGGTTTATATCGGCGGGCCCACCCCCTCCATCCTTTATTTGGGGATCCACGACGGCTTCTTTTGGTTTTGTCCCATCCTCCCAAACCTAAGCTGGATCGCCCAGGCGTTTATTGAAATTCTGCTGCCGGTGTCCTGCCTGATGCTGATGCGCTACAGCTGCAGTAAAAGGACAGGCCTTCTGGATAGGGAAAAAGATACGGAAAATCCGCTGGGCTGGATTATGGCTTTGGTCGTTTCCATTCTGATCATATGGTTTACCGTAGGGGTATTTCCCGTACGCCCTTATGTAATCATCACGGGGAGCATGATACCGGTGATCTATCCCGGAGATATCGTTTTAGTAAAAAGGGATATCGACAATCTGAAAACAGGCGATATTATTCAGTATAAAAGCGGTGATATTTATATTTTTCACCGGATCACGGAGATTGTGGAGAAGGAAAAGGAGAAGGATACTTATTTGTATATTACGAAAGGGGATAACAATTCCTCGGAAGATCCGGAACCTGTCGGCATAGACAGTATCAGGGGACGGGTGATCTATACTGTTCCGAAAGCGGGATATCTGGCAATGCTGCTCTATCAATACTAAAGATAACGGAGAATCACATTACCATGAACCATATAAAAGTGAAACCAGCGCCCCCCTTGGAAACGGAAAGGGGCATGAAAAAGCGCATTTTTCTGCCCGGATACATCAGGGTAACCATCATTGTTTTCTTGTGTATTCTGCTGGCCGCTTCAGGCTATTACTGGTATGAGCTGGAATACAGACAAAAATTCATCGATAAGGATATGCCCGTCTACTCTTATGACTGCAGTCCAAACCTCAGCTATAAAGTGTTTTACATCACAAATGATATTTATCCGGAGACGAGTTTGGGAGAAAATCAATTGTATATTACGAAATTCATTGATCATATCCAGAGCAGTTTTTCCTGTGAGTTTGAGGGAGATAGACCGGCTGAAATTAAAGGTACATACAGCGCCACAGCTTACCTCAGAAGTTTCCTTAAGAGCGTTAACCAAGACAAGATACTTTGGACGAAAGAATTTGAGCTCCTTCCGGAGAAATCCTTTTCCAGGCAGGGCAATGCCGTTAAAATAAGCTATAAGCTGCCTGTTGTCTTGAGCGATATGATTAGCTATGCGGAGCATGCCAATACCGTTTTGAATATCAGCTCAAACGTTCAGCTTGAAATTGTTTATGATTTTTCCATTCAGGCAGTCACAGATAAGGGAACGGTCACCAAGGAGTTTTCCCCCTCTCTTTCCCTTCCCATTGGAAACGATTATTTTGAAATAACGAAAAGTATTTCAGAGCAAAAGCCTGCATCAATAAACGAGCAAGTAAGGTCAATATCTCCGTCATATGAAAGAAACAGGCTTACAGTCTGGATTATTGCAACCGTTATATGCGCAGCCCTGCTGTTCGTTCTGATCTTTACAAGGAAGCTGACTCTTAACCCGTATTATTTAAAGGCAGACAAGCTGTTCAAAAAATACGGCGCCCATATTGTAGTTTCAGATTCAGATATGATCTACGGCTCCAGAGAGGTCATTGAAGTATCCACTATAGAGGGGCTTATAAAATTGTCGGATGATTTGGGGAAGCCCATCTTGTATAAAAACAACTCAATCTTTGAGGAGAACTGCAAATTATTCGTAATGGATGATAAGGTAAATTATATTTTCAGGCTGAAAAAAATATAAAAGCAATGAGAAGATACTGATCCTCCTGCCATTTGCCTGATTGCCATCTAATTCAAAAATTGAGACCAGCCGCACCAAGCAAAATGCTGGTGCGGCTGCTCGTTTGCCTGCGCCTGAAGAGTGCCGGCAAAAATTTGCTTTTTGCAGAAAATCCCTTTGACGGACGCACTTTAAAGGTGTTTTTCTTTGTATTGACAACTATGTCAAACGTCGAAAAAATGAAAATGCAACTCGACACCTTCCGAGCAAACCGGTCATATCCGAAGCAAAGCGGATATGACCGGTTTGTTTTGCTCCCCCTAGTCAAACAGAAATCTGTCCCTGGCGGTTTTCAGGCCGAAATAGGACATCAGCAAAATACAGCATAGAATAAAAAGAAGCGGCAGGGTCCAAGAGCCGGTCAGGTCGAACAAAAAACCAAGGAAAACCGGGCCCGCGGCGGCAAACAGGTAGCCAAGGCATTGGCCCATGCCGGAAAGGGCCGCGGCTTCCTGCGCGTTTCTTGTCCGCAGGGAGATAAACAGGTTTCCGAAGCCGAGGCCCGAGCCCATGCCTAACGCCGCGATGATAATCGAAATATAGGTAAGGACGGATTTGCCGGAAAAGAGAAACAGGGTTGTCCCGGTTAAAAACAGCAGGGAGAAGACAAGAAGCGGCAGGCGCTGATCCCTGTATCGGGCGCACAGAATCGGAACCAGCAGGGTGGAGGGCAGATTGAAAAGCTGAAGGAGAAACGCCACGGTAGCCGCCTGCTCCACGGTGAAGCCTCTGCTTTGCAGAATGGAAGGAACCCAGGCGGTCAGCGAGTAAAAAAGCAGGGACTGAAAGCCGAAGAAAGCGGCGAACTGCCAGGCCAATTTGGAGCGGTAAACGGAACGTTTGGGCTTCGTTTCCTCCGCGTCGGGAAGCGTCTCGGCCGGCGCCTCCTTCAGTCTCGGCATCTGGGAAATCCACAAAACGATGCTGAAAAACGCCAAAATCATCCACATGGACAGGGCGTTTCGCCAGCCAAGGCCCAACCCCACCGCCACGGGCACGCTGATGCCGATGGAGACGCAGGCGGACAGGGCCATGGAGGTGGAGTAAATTCCGGTGACGGAACCCACGCGGTCGGGGAACAGGAATTTGATGAGACTGACAAGCAGCACATTGCCGATGGTAATCCCAAGGGCCATCAGCGCGGTTCCCAAAAACAGCCCCAAGGTATTCGTATAGGAGCGAATGCCCTCGCCTAGGAAAAGGGCGAGTAAGCCGAACAAAACCGCCCTGCCGAATCCGAACCGGCGGCTGAATTGCGCTGCGGCGGGAGAAACGGCGGCAAAGACGAGAAGGGGCAGCGTCGTAATAAGACCCGCCAAGGTATTGGACAAACCCAAATCGGCGCGGATAATCGGGATCAGGCTGCCGACGCCCGTAATGCACGCGCGCAGGTTTGCGGCCAATATCGTTAAGGTGAAGAGCATAATTCCGCCGCCGCTTTTTTGCGCGCGGGCGGTGTCCCGAGCCGCGCTCATACTAAAGCTGCCCGGCGGAAGAGTTTTCTGATTTGATTCAACGGGTTGCCTCCTTTACCGGCCATGAAATCCGGCGCGGGGATTACTCTCCGGGCCGGGTTTCTTCACGCAGGGCCTGTTTCGCTAGGGCCGCGGCGCGTTCCACCGCCTTCGGAATCGGAAGCTCCTCTCCCGCGACGACGGTGATATTGCAGCGGTTCATGGGAATCAGTATTTTATGGGCTTCGGAGGCGGTGATCGCCGCCGCCATCGCGGGGGTCAGCTCCCCCAATAGTCCGTTCGGCGCAACGATGGCGACCACGCCGAGAATGAGGTCCGCCTTCGGGGCGTTGCATACGATCGCGTTTTCGCCGGTCGCCCCGTCCCAGGCGCCCGCCCGGAGCATGGCGCGGGTGGCTTCGGAGTTTGTCCCGAGCGCGCGGATGGGAACGTCGGGCAGCTCCCGGCGCAGGGCTTCCACCAGGGCGCAGCCGATTCCGCCGCCCTGCCCGTCCACAACCGCGATCATCCGCTCCCTGTTTTTCATACCGGTCACTCTCCCGTCTTCGGAATTTTCGGCGCAAAAAGCAATGGAGAAAGCATGAAGATACCGTATTCGTTATAAAATAATCAGGTTTTTGGGCGCGCGGGTCAGATTTTCGCAGCCCGTTTCCGTAACCGCCAACATATCCTCAATCCGTACGCCGAACCGGCCGGGAAGGTAGATGCCCGGTTCGGCGGAAATCACGGCCCCCGCCGGAAGCGGGGCCTTACAGGAGGGCGAGGCGTTGGGCTGCTCGTGCACCTCAATCCCGATGCCGTGTCCGAAGCTGTGACCGAAACAGTCTCCGTATCCCGCCGCAGCAATCACGGCGCGGGCGGCGGCGTCGACGTCGCAGCCGGGCACTCCCGCGCGGACCGCCTCTATGCCGGCAAGCTGCGCCCGGAGGACGGTATCATACACCCGGCGCATCTCTTCGGATACGGGCGCGAAGGCAATCGTACGCGTCATGTCCGAGCAATAACCGCCGGAAACGCAGCCGAAATCCATGGTCAGAAAAGAGCCTCTGCCGATCTTTTGACCGGAAGGCTCCCCGTGCGGGCGGCTCGAATTTACTCCGGCGACCACAATGGGGTCAAAGGAAGTTCGCTCCGCGCCGTGGCGCAGCATCCGGGTCACGAGCTCGGCCGCCGCCTCCCGTTCCGTCATATCGGGCGTCAAAATGCCGAGCATCTCGTCGAAAACGCGCTCCGTTATGGCCTGCGCCGCGCGAATCCGTTTCAGCTCCTCCGGGTTTTTCACGCTTCGGAGCCCGTCGATCAGCTTTTGCGCGGGAAGCAGGCACACGCGCGCGGAGGCGGCAAACGCCTCGTGCGCCTCGACGGTCATCACCCGTTCCTCAATGCCGACGCGCTTTGCGCCGCTTTCCTGTATCAGGGAGGAAAACAGCGTGCTGTAGCGTTCCGATGCGCGAATCTGGACGATTTCGGCGTCCCGGACGGTTCCCCGCGCGGCCTCAATGTAGCGGGAATCCGTAATAAAAGTGCTTTTATGCATCGTAATAAAAATAAGACCGTCTGAAGAATGAAAACCGGAGACGTAAAACCGGTTGGCCTCCCCCGTAAGTAACATTGCGTCGAGCTTCGTTTCCCGCAGAAGCGCCGCGACGGCGCAAAAATGATTGGGAAGCATACTTACGCAACCCCTCCTTTCTGCTGCATGGCTGCGCGGAACGGAAGCTCCAAAAGATAGCGCAGCGCGTGGGCGGGGTTTTTTCGCATATCGATCGGGCGGACCAATATAACGGGCAGACCGGCGCATTTTGCGCCCAAACCGTCCGTAAAAAACTGGTCTCCGACCATGATCGTTTCCTCCGGCTTTGCCCCCATTTGCTCCATCGCCTGAAGAAAGCCTTTTTTCCGCGGCTTTCCCGCGTGCGAAAGAAAGGGAACGCCCAAGGCGGAGCAGAATCGCTCTGCCCTGTGGGCGGAGCGGCT
>DCTG01000219.1:8436-10734 GCA_002329245.1 Clostridiales bacterium UBA1446 | reverse complement strand
GGGCCGTTGTAGCTGAATGGCACGTCATCGCCGCCTGGTACGGTTGCGTCGAGTAATGTTACCAAATGATATCCATAACCGTAGCACTCGTTTACATAGGTATACGTACTGGTTGCCGTTCCGCCCGGTGTCGTTACGACCACGTTAACCGTTCCGGCTGCATGTGCGGGAGCTGTCGCCGTAATTCTTGTAGCCGTATTTACGGTGAACGTTGCAGCAACGCCGCCAAAGCTTACCGCTGAAGTGCCCGTGAAGCCCGTGCCGGTAATTGTTACCGAAGTACCTCCCGCAACAGGTCCGCCAGTAGGACTGAGAGATGTTACCGTCGGTATTGCTGCATAGGTATACGCACCTGTGCCGGTTGCCGTTCCTCCCGGCGTCGTTATGACCACGTCAACCGCTCCGGCTGCATGGGCGGGAGCTGTCGCCGTAATTTGGGTTGCAGAGTTAACGGTAAAGGATGTAGCGGGTGTTCCGCCAAAGGTTACCGCTGTAGCACCGGTGAAATTCGTGCCTGTTATCGTTACAGCAGTACCGCCCGCTGTTGCACCAGAGTTAGGTGTGAGAGATACATACGTTGGTGCTGCTGTATATGTAAAGCTGCTTGTCTTTGTCGCTGTTCCGGCAGGGGCTGTAACAACAACATCAACTGTTCCGGCTGCATGTGCAGGGGTAACTGCAGTAATTTGTGTTGCAGAGTCAACAGTATACGAAGCTGCGGCTACGCCGCCAAATGTTACCGCGGTAGCGCCTGTTAAATAAACCCCCGTAATAACAACAGAAGTNNACCGTTCGTGGTGTCCGTTACAATCCATGTGCCGGCAGCATTGTTCGTTGCGATAGAGCCGGAGTTGATTGCTGCCCCGCCGGCACCGGAAATCCCTGTAACGCCGGAGTCAACGACGATTTTTGTTTTAGGCGTTTCAAATTTGGAGCCCGTTGCGCCTTCCGCAGCCTTTACTTCAGTAACAGTACCGGATCCGGTGACCTTTGTGAATGCTGCTCTCGTCGTGATATTGGTTACTGTTCCCGATACCTGTACAGCCGCGTTGGAAGCCGTAGATTCAACCTCAATCTTCTTGACTGATGAGCCGGTACCGACAATTACTTTTGCGTCAGCCGCAGTAACCCTTATACTTTCAATCGCGGCTTCTGCGGTGATAACATCAATATCTGAAGCCGCAACCTCAACAGTACCGACACTTCCCTCTATTCGAACATCATCGGAATCGTCGTCTATATAAATCACTTCAACGTTCGCGTCGTCTTGAACCTTTACGCGAACCACGCCGTCAACTCTGGCGACGATTACACTTGAAACCGATGAAG
Organism: Clostridiales bacterium UBA1446; assembly: GCA_002329245.1. Taxonomy (GTDB): domain Bacteria; phylum Bacillota; class Clostridia; order Oscillospirales; family Oscillospiraceae; genus UBA1446. The sequence goes on along the minus strand of DCTG01000219.1, from coordinate 9,405 downwards.
ACCCTCTAATGATAATGGAGTTCTCGCCGCCGCCGCGGACGACAAGCCTGCCTTTGATTATGACATCTTCAAGAATCACTTCACCGTCGCCGACACCATCGCCGATAATTAAGTCACCCGTTACAGTTATGTTTTTCAAAGTTACCCCGGGCGTGTTAATCATAAGGTTTCCGCTTGAAGCGGTTGTAAATGTACCCGGCGTATTGTAGTACTGCTTCACAATATTGTAGATAATCTGTGCAAACTCCGCCCGTGTGATGTTTGCTTTAGGAAGCAAATATCCGTCCGAGCCGTTTATGTAACCACTGTTAATAAGGCTATAGGTTTCTCCTTTCGCCCATGCGGAGAGATTTCCGATATCCGGGAAATTCTTGTTGACAGTAGTCGCCGGAGTTAATTGAAGCGCCCTTGCAAGAATTACGAATACTTCTTCTCTGGTAATTGCAGAGTTCGGATTCATTTTTCCGTCTGCGCCCTTTATTACACCCATCTGATAGGCTTTTGCCATACTTTCGGCGAACCAGTCGGTGGGGTTTACATCCGAGAAGGCGGAAATATCACCTCTTACCGTTGCGCCAAAGGCACGAACGATAATTGTTGCCATCTGCGCTCTTGTTAAACTGTCATTCGGCAGAATCTTTCCATCTGTTCCGTTCAAAAGGCCGTTTGCTACTGCGTTTTCAAGCGCTGTCTTTGACCAATCGTGTGGCATGTCCACAAACTGGGAAGCCGTTTTTGGAGCGGATTCCTGTAAGGCAATTGCCGAGNNCTAGCGTAATATAAGTCAGCAGCTTTTTCTTGCAGAACATAATTTTGCTCCTTCTTTTTATTTTGCATCAGATTTGATTTGTGCTAAAATATTTTTAAATAGTAGCATAATATTCCCCTTTATACAATATTTTCTGACACAATTAGCTGTATTTCGTTTATATCTACCAAGCTCTGTAAGTAATTATCATATTTTTTCCC
>DCTG01000219.1:0-8398 GCA_002329245.1 Clostridiales bacterium UBA1446 | reverse complement strand
CAGTCTTCTTCCTTACCCTCAATAGGTATTGTGCTCCTGCAAGTGAAATAGATAGAAGGCGTACTTTCCCCTTTACAAAGGCAGGAAAGCCTGCTATAATACATAAGCCGCAAGGCAGGATGCGCCAGTGGCTCAATGGATAGAGTATCAGATTCCGGTTCTGAGGGTTGNNGTTGGGGGTTCGAGTCCCTCCTGGCGTGCCAAAACCGCTTCCGTAAGACGTTTTTCAGTCTTCGGAAGCGGTTTTTTATTTCCTCTGTATCCTTAAGCCCCATACGCAAAATCCGGAGCGTAACGGCTTGGTATTAGAAAATGCAAGAAAATAATTGTAATATTATAGGAACACCATTATAATAATTCCAATGCTGATAATAAAAGGAGGGCGCAATATGTTAACGGCAAAACAAAACATGTTGGAAACCATCAAGGGCGGCAATCCGGAGAGATTTGTAAACCAGTACGAAGCCGTCCGGCTGCTGTTTCATCCCTATGTTATGAACTCGAATTCTTTGCTGTCAAAAGGTCAGAGAAACGTCGTAAACGCATGGGGCGTGACCAACTCCTTCCCGGAAAATACGCCGGGCGCCTTCCCAGTCCATACGCCCGACAAAATCGTCGTCAAGGATATTGAACATTGGCGTGACTATGTACACGCGCCTCCTCTGAACTTTCCCGAGGAAGAATGGGCGAAATTCAAAGCCCAGTATGACGAAGTGGACGGCAGCCAAGTATTTAAAGCCACATTCGTAGCGCCCGGCCTGTTCGAACAGACGCACCACCTTTGCGAAATCAGCAACGCGCTCATGTATTATATCCTGTATCCCCAACAGATGCACGATCTGATTCAATATCTCACCGAGTGGGAGCTTGAACTGGCGGAAGGCATATGCTCTCACCTGCATCCCGACGCCATCTTCCATCACGATGACTGGGGCGGCGAGGACCGCACCTTCCTGAGCCCGGAAATGTTCGCCGACTTCTTCCTAGAGCCTTACAAACAAATTTATGGCTACTATCACGATCATGGCGTTGAGCTTGTCATTCACCATTCCGACAGCTATGCCGCAACTTTAGTTCCCTACATGATCGAAATGGGCATCGATATCTGGCAGGGCTGCATGAAGTCCAACAACGTCCCGGAGCTAATCAAAAAGTACGGAGGCAAGATCAGTTTTATGGGAGATATCGACAATAAAGAGGTGGATCAAGATGGCTGGACGCAGGAGGATTGCCGGAAGGCCGTCCGGAATTCCTGCGACAGGTGCGGAAACAAGTACTTTATCCCTTGCATCACACAGGGCGGACCCGGTTCCGTATATCCGGGTACATATTTGGCTATGTGCGAGGAGATCGACAAATACAGCGAAGAGGTCTTTGGCATCAGGGCTGACGAGATTGTGCGTCTGCCCTGGCAGATTCTGTTCTGAGCGTATTTCAGAGCGGCAGACCATGTCCGTCGTGCATCGGCTGCAAACTTACACAAAAGCAGGGTGAAATGGATTGCATTTCACCCTGCTTTTCACTGCTCGGTTTTGTCTCAGCTGCTGTCCAAACCGGAGGCGGGAATCTTTCCGAACAGCCGTTTTAATCCGTAAACGATTACCATCAAGATTGGGAGAGCCGCAGTTACGGGCAGCATAACATAAGGAAGAACCTGAAAGGAAACGATTTTCCGTAGTGTTTCGGAATTTCCCAACTCAGGAATCATGACGAGGATAAAAACCAATATGCAGCTCGGTATCACGAAGCGGTTGCTTTTTTTCGCATGAAACAAATCGCATAAAAGGTAACTTGCCATAAAGCAATAAAGAGAGGAGCGTAAAAGCGAGCCCAAAAACCATGCCATTACGTTGAGAGATTCGAGGCGGTAAAGAAATTCATATGCTTTCAGTTGCTTGGTGTACATATAGTACGGATTCCATGCGTGCTTGGCAACGTCCAGGCCCAATACGCCTAAGGTTGGAATCAGCATCATCAGAACTAACACAAGATGAAGCAAAATATCAAGGAAAAAAATAGGTTTTATCTTCGCGTCTTTCTTAAGAAAATAGCCGTAAACAAAAAACAGGAGCATTTCCGAGGTAATCGACGCCGTCAGAAAACCGCCTTTGTTCAGTTCGGCGATGGAAGAATCCGCTAAGACAGGTTTTAAGATATTCATGTCCATATCCTTGAGCCCCATGAAGAAAAACATGAGAACCGTCACGAAAATGTAGGGGACAATAATGGTTGAAATGCGTCCTAAACTTCCCACGCCGTGATACGCGGCAAAGCCGATAGGAACAAGAATAAANNGGCGTTTCGGGAAAGATCGTGGCGTTGATAAAAACCACGTCCATCGCCGCATCGGAAGCAAAGCAAAACAGAGAAAGCGCGGAGAAGAGCAGTACAACCACGCCGCCGGGTACCGTTCCGAGAATGGATTGCGCAATCTGGACAGCCGGAACTTCCTTGTAGCGGATTCGCAGAAACAGCAAGGGAAGGGAAAGCACCGCAATATAAACGGCGGAAAGAACCGCCACAATCCATACGTCCTGATTGGAAGGCGGCGCGGAAACAACGGGCATAAACGTATAGGCAAGCATCAGCCTGCTCCAGATGAGGGCCAATATCAGTTGCGCGGATGTGATAACCGCCTTTTTTTCCATCGGATCATTCCTCTAATTGAAATGGCGCTTTGCTTTCTCCGGTTTTTACAATTTGAGCCTCAACCTTAATAGTCACTTCCGCGTTCCTGTAATAATCCGTCCACTTGTCCTTGATCTTCTTCCATTCCTCCGGATTATTCGCGTGCATGGCCACACCGAAACCGAAGATATCGCAGCCCATCTGCTGCGTCTGTTTCAAGATGTCGGAAAACTGACGCTCCATCTGTTTGCTGAACTCTTCCAGCAGCATTTTCTTAACGTCGTCATTCAGAATATCCGTTTTCCCGGATACCTGTGTAATGCCAAGCTTCATCTGTACCTCAGCTTCGAGTGTGGCTTTATCATCCTGGAACTTTACCCGCATATCCGGCTTCGCCTCTAAAATATTGAGGAGCGTATGCTCCTTGTCCCCCTCCTCATTCTCAAAGGAAAGATTCACAACGGCGCTTTTATATTTGCCGGTCAGCATATTATACATTCTTGCCCCGAAGCCGTCCAAAAAGCCTTGCAGCTTTCCGTCGCGGAACGCGGCCAATCCCTTATATTGGAGAACGTACTGCTTCACCTGCGAACTTTCCCCGTCTCCCTCAGGGCTTTTTTTCAACGTGGGATCTTCTATGATTTCCGCGCATCCCATAACCGGATCTTTCCCGTCTAAATAATCATCCTTCAGATAATCCAATGTCTTTACGAATACGCCTTCGGAAGTTGTATCCATCTGCGCATCGGCCATGTCATTCACGTAGGTTCCAATCGTGTCAGAAAGACCGCTGGAACAGGAATAAAGCAAATCAGAGTTTTCTCCCTTGATCACTACCAAATAAGGATCATGCCGGGACTCGGGGTTGCGCAGAAAATAATCCATTATCGTCGAAATGTTTCCGGACGCGAATTTTTCTGAAAGAAACCGCGCGTGTGTGTGAGAAGTAAATATCTTGCGATCCAAATTCTCCGTTTCGTTGAAAACAGCCTGCGGTATCGTCTCCGCCACCGTATTCACAATGACGACGGCGGTTTTTCCGCCGCCCTCTTCTCCCCCGCCTGCCCCTGCCTGCAGAGGCGAGGGATCGAAAATCTCCATCGTGAGGGAATACAGACCCTCTTCCGTTTCATCAAATAAAGCGCTTTCCAAAATGGCCATCGTATTCGGTTCCTGCCGGCTCCAGCATCCGCACATGGGCAGAAGCGCAAGAAAAGCAGCCGGAAAAAAGGATACACGTAATTTTCGCATGCCGCCCCTCATTTCTGTCTCCTCTTATTTTCTCCGACAAGAGCGGGCGGACGGTATATCATCTTCCAAAGCGGAAAGCGGACCGCGCTGTCCCGCCTCCCCTCCTGTGAAAACGAATCGAGTATGGACACGCCGAAAGACTCCGCGGACGCCGCCTGTACAAGCAGGAACAAAAAGCCGGAAGCGATACCGATCAGCCCCATCACTCCGCCTAGAAGGAGAAAGAGGATGCGATAGATCGTAATAAATTCGTTGAGGCTGGTGTTGACGAAGCCGCAGACCGCCGTCAGCGCCACGATAATGACCACGGGAGCGGAGACGATGCCCGCGCTGACCGCCGCATCTCCGATGATCAGGGCGCCCACAATGGAGATGGCCGAGCCGATTGCCCGCGGAAGCCTTGTCCCGGATTCCCGCAACAGCTCGAACATCAGAATCAGCAAAAACAATTCCGCTCCCAAAGGGAAGGGCGTTTTCTCCACCGAGGAGATCAGCTTGGACAAAAAAACGGTCGGGATCATCTCGTGGTGGAATGTGGCGATAGCGAGAAATAACCCCGGAAGAAAGAGACTGAAAAACAATGCGGTCAGCCGGATCAGACGCATGAAATTCCCGAGCACCGTCCGGGAATAATAGTCTTCCGCGGTCTGCAGATTTTCGACAAAAAGATGCGGCACGGTAATTGCGTGCGGCGTACCGTCGCACAGAATCCCAACCCTCCCCTCTAAAATCCGGGCGGCGAGAATATCCGGCTTTTGTGTCATGCCAACGCGCGGAATTACGCTGAAAACATGTCGGTCAATATACTGCTCAATATAGCCCGACTCTAAAATGGCATCGGTATCGATCCGCGCGAGACGTCTTCTGACTTCCCCGAGCACCCGTTCGTTTACAATGCCTTTGATATAAACCAGAGCAATAATCGTATTTGTTTGTCGGCCAAGCGTCAGGTTTTCTATGGTCAGCTTGGGCGTCTTTATTTTTCTCCGGAGAAGCGAAGTATTGGTACGAAGGTTTTCATTAAACCCTTCTTTGGGTCCGCGTATGACCGCCTCCGCGTCCGGCGTCTCAACTCCGCGCATGTCCCAGTGTTTCAGCTCCGAAACAAAGGCGACCGATAAACCTTCAAAGAACAGCGCGGATGCTCCGTCAAGGACTCTTCCGACAACTTCCGGAATATTGTCGATCTCTTGAAACGGCGTATGAAGCGCAAGACGTACGTCCCCGTTAAATGTGGGTGATTTGAGCGGAGCAATCATGTCCCGGTCCTGGAGATCCCGGTCCGCCAGACCGTCGATACAGAGAATCAGGGCTTCTCCCTGAACGGTCTGAAAGCGCTTGATGATGACATCCGCGCTGATGTCAAAAATCCTTTTCAGGAGTGTTTCACAGCTTTTCATTTGCTTGGGAATTTTTTTCGCTTTCTCTGCGCCGTTTTTCTCCTCGGCTTTTTCTTCCCCGTCGCTTTGCCCCGTTTCGGCGGTGCCCTCTCCGCTGCCTGTATCGCCCGCCTCTTCCCCGGAGGAAGCATCTTGCTTTTCCTCCTCCTTCTGCGCGCCGCCGTTCTCCTTTCCCTCTTTCCGGCTTTCTTCTTTTCCCTGTTTGTNNCTTTTCTTCTGTTCGGGCAGCTCATTCGACTGCATTTCCTGTTTTAATTCCGCTTTGATTTCCTGTTTCAGTTCCTCTTTCAGTTTCTGACGGAGGACGGCCATCTGCAAGTCCTGCTCTTCATTATGCTGTTTCTCTTTACCGGCTCCCTCGGCCTGCTCGGATTTCTGCTGCTTTTCCCGCGGCATTTTCTTCTTATTCCCGAAAATAGACACTCTTTCCCCTCCTTCCGAATGCATCCTTCCGTTAGTTTCGGCGCGGGGGAAATCTTTTATTCAGCACAATTGGCGTAAATTTCCTCGGAAAATTTCCGGACATTGTGAACAAATTTTGAATTTTTACTTTTCACATTCCACTTGTCATGATAAAATAGTCACCACTTGGCTTTCTGCTCCATTCAAATGATCGGAAGGATGATGATTGTGCCCGAAAGAAGTCCTCAGGTTCTCGCAGCCATGCTCATCTACATGGCAATTGTGATAGTAATCGGAATCTACTTCGCAAAAAGAGCAAATAAAAATTCTGAAAACTATTTCTTAGGCGGAAGAACGCTCGGACCATGGATTGCCGCGTTCAGCGCGGAAGCCTCCGACATGAGCGGATGGCTCCTGATGGGTCTTCCCGGCGTGGCCTACTGGTGCGGTTTGGCGGACGCGTTTTGGACCTCCGTGGGACTTGCCATCGGCACTTACTTAAACTGGCTGATCGTTGCAAAGCGCCTGCGCCTCTACAGCGCCGCGACAAACAACTCCATTACGATTCCCGATTATATCAGCAACCGCTTTCATGAAAATCGCAAGGTACTCATGACCATTGCCTCTTTGTTTATCCTGATTTTCTTCACCGTCTATGCCTCCAGCTGCTTTGTGACCTGCGGCAAGCTGTTCTCCACCCTCTTCGGCGCCTCCTATCAAAGCATGATGATTGTCGGCGCGGTGTTCGTATTATTCTACACTTTCTTGGGCGGATTTTTAGCCGAAAGCGCTTCCGACTTCATGCAGGCCGTCGTGATGATTATCGCTCTCGTTTTCGTCCTTGTCTGTGGCGTGCTCGCAGCCGGCGGTATTTCGGAAGTCTATGCAAACGTTATAAGCTTCCCGGGTTTCCTCGAATTCTTTGGAATTGCGCAGCCGCAGACGGTAGACGGCGTCCAGCAGGCGATGAACGGCGTGCCCCAATTCGGCGCGGCAGCCGGTTACGGCGCATTGACCATCGTCTCGACGATGGCATGGGGTCTGGGATATTTCGGAATGCCCCAGGTTCTCCTTCGCTTTATGGCTATTCGCCATGAAGGAGAGCTGAAAAAATCCCGCAGGATAGCGACGACCTGGTGCGTCATTTCCTTAGCCGCCGCCACCTGCATCGGGATTATCGGACGCGCCCTCTACCCCACCGCCCTCCAAACCGCAAGCGAAGCGGAACGCGTTTTCATTACAATTTCGACTAACCTGCTACCTCCCCTGCTCGCGGGCTTTGTTATGGCCGGTATCCTCGCCGCAACCATCAGCTCCTCAGATTCCTACCTACTCATTGCGGCTTCCTCAGTTTCCAAAAACATCTTCAAAGGCATTTTAAAGAAGAACGCTACCGACAAGCAGATCCTTATCCTTGCCCGCATCACGCTTATCGTTATCGCAGCGGTTGGGGTTATCATAGCGCTTGACGAAAACAGCATCATCTTCAAAGTGGTATCCTTTGCATGGGCTGGCTTTGGAGCAACCTTCGGCCCCATCATCCTCTTCTCCCTCTTCTGGAAGCGAACAAACCGCGCGGGCGCCTTAGCCGGCATGCTCTCCGGCGGCGGCATGGTTTTCGTATGGAAACTCATACTGAAACCGATGGGCGGCGTTTTCTCCATCTACGAACTTCTTCCCGCTTTCATTCTCTCCTGCATCTGCATCGTCGTTTTCTCCCTGTTAACCGCTCCGCCTTCTAAAGAAATCTGCGATGAATTCGAAGCAATTAAAAAATCCCTGTAAAGTGCTTTATAGAAAAAAGGGGCTGCCGGAAAACTTTCCGGCAGCCCCTTTTCATGTTGATCAGGGAATCGAATTTAAGGATTCATGTTACCGAACAAAGGTCACAAGATCCTTTCGTTTTGGGGGCATTGCAGGTTTTTCTCCCTTTTGATAGCCAAGCGCTACCCCGCAAACGACGTTGTAATTTTCCGGCACACCCATCCGCTGCAAAACCTTCTTCCCTTCCTCTTCCTTGAAGAGGAAAATGGAAGATGCGGTAATGCAGGAAGAAATACCGAGAAGCGAGGCGGAGGCAACCAACAGCCCCGCCGCGATGCCGCAGTCGGTATGCGCGTTGAATCCGGAAAGGTCGCCGGAAATAAAGATCACCGTAGGCGCATGGAACAGCGGCGAATACTCGGGGTTTTTTGCTTTTTCAATCTGTTCCGGGTTACCGCAGTTCAACATGTTCTGCCGGACCTTTTCCGCGATGAAGTCAATCAGTTCGGCGTCCTGCACTACGGAAAAATGGATTTTCTGCATATTGCGCGCGGTGGGACCCTCCACGAGTATGCGCAGCAGCGTATTTAAGTCTTCTTCCGAAATTTGCTGCGGCTGGTAGCTGCGGATGCTTCTTCTCTGCCGGATGATTTCCAGTGCTTCCATACGATCCATATTGTCATCTCCTTCAAACAGTCATATAAGGAAATGCCGCGATGTTTTTCTTTTCCGAAATCCGAAGCGGCATGTTTTACCAAGTCCCGATTATTCTTCAACCAACAGTTCGTCGCCCACTTTAATTTCCCCTCCGTGCAGAACGCGGGCAAACACACCTTCCCGCGGCATGATACAATCGCCCATTGTCTTGTAAATCTGACAATGGGTGTGACATTCTTTGCCGATTTGTGTCAGTTCCAGCACCACGTCGTTGCAATGAAACCGGGTGCCGACGG
>DCTG01000116.1 GCA_002329245.1 Clostridiales bacterium UBA1446 | reverse complement strand
CATCGCGTAGAGGATGCGCCTGTGCACGGGCTTGAGCCCGTCGCGCACGTCGGGCAGAGCCCGGCTTACGATGACGGACATTGCGTAGTCGATAAAGGATTTTTTCATCTCCCGTTCCAGATCAACCGGGATGATCGTTTGATTCTTATAGGAGATATCTGGATTTTTGTCCTGGTGTGCCAAGTTGAAAACCTCCGGTTTCCCTGCCTTTGCAGTTTCCGCTCAGACGCGGGTTTGTTGTTTGCCGGTTGGATGGGTTAAACGTCAAGATTCATGACATATTTTGCGTTTTGTTCAATAAACTCCTTGCGCGGCTCCACGCGCTCCCCCATCAGGATGGTAAAGGTCTCGTCCGCGGCCACCGCGTCGGCCATCGTCACCTGAAGAAGGATTCTGCGCTCCGGGTTCATCGTGGTCTCCCACAGCTCGTGGGGATCCATCTCGCCAAGACCCTTGTTCCGGCTGATGTCCACCTTTCCCTTGCCGTCTTCCCCGCGCATTTCGCGGGATATCTGATCCCGCTCCGCGTCCGAATAGGCGTAGCGGACGGTCTTTCCCCGCACAAGCTTGTACAGGGGAGGCTGTGCGATGTACACGTAGCCGCCTTCAATCAAAGGCCGCATGAAGCGGAAGAAGAAGGTCAGAAGAAGCGTCCGGATATGAGAGCCGTCCACGTCCGCGTCCGCCATAATGACGACTTTATGGTAGCGAAGCTTTTTCGTGTCGAATTCGTCGCCCAACCCGGCGCCCAAGGCGGTAATGACCGGCATCAGCTTGTCGTTCCCGTAGACCTTGTCCGCGCGGGCCTTTTCCACATTCAGCATCTTTCCCCAAAGCGGAAGGATGGCCTGAAACCGGGCGTCCCTGCCTCCCTTTGCCGAACCGCCCGCGGAATCTCCCTCAACGATATAAATCTCCGTCAGGGCGGGATCCCGTTCGTTGCAGTCGGCCAATTTCCCGGGCAGCGTCGACCCTTCCAGCGCGTTTTTCCTGCGGATATTCTCCCGCGCTTTCCGCGCCGCTTCCCTTGCGCGGGAGGCGGTAATCGCCTTTTCAATAATCGCATGCCCGACGGCCGGGTTTTCCTCCAAAAAGGCTTCCAGCTTCTCGGAAACCAAATTATCCACCAGCGTGCGCATCTCGGAGTTGCCGAGCTTTGCCTTCGTCTGCCCTTCAAACTGCGCGTCCGTGAGCTTGACGGAAATGATTGCGACAAGCCCCTCGCGGCAGTCCTCGCCGGAAACCTTCGCGTCGTTTTTCAAAAGGCCGGTCTTTTGTCCGTAGCTGTTCAGCACGCGGGTCAGCGCCGCCTTGAAGCCCGTTTCATGCATGCCGCCCTCGGGCGTGTGAATGTTGTTGGCAAAGGATAAAATGAGCTCGTTATACGAATCGTTGTATTGGATTGCGACTTCCGCCGCGGAGTTTTCCCGGCTCCCGGACATATAGATCACCTGCTCGTGCAGCGGCGTCTTGTTCCGGTTGATATAGCGCACGAAGCTTGTAATCCCGCCTTCATAGCACATTTCGTGCCGCTGTTCCTGCCCCGGCCGGTTGTCTGCGGTGCGGATTTTCAGCCCGGCGTTCAAAAACGCCTGTTCCCGCATCCTTGTAAACAGCGTATCATACTGAAACACCGGGTCGTCAAAGATCTGTCCGTCGGGTTTGAACGTAACCTTCGTTCCGGTCCGGTCGGTCTCTCCGATGACCGTCATCTCTTTTTCCACATTGCCGCGGGAAAAGCGCATATGATAGATAAGCCCGTCCTTGTGCACCTCGACTTCCAGCCACTCGGACAACGCGTTGACAACGGAGGCGCCGACCCCGTGCAGGCCGCCGGATACTTTATATCCCCCGCCGCCGAACTTGCCGCCCGCGTGGAGCGTGGTATAGACCACCTCAAGCGCGGGGCGGCCCGTGGCGTGCATATCCACCGGTATGCCTCTGCCGTTGTCCGTTACGGTGATGATGTCCCCTTCTTCTATGGTCACGGAAATTTCGGTACAGTATCCGGCCAGCGCTTCGTCAATGGCGTTGTCCACAATTTCATACACCAGATGGTGCAGTCCGCTCGTGGAAGTGGAGCCGATATACATGCCGGGCCGTTTCCGGACCGCTTCCAACCCTTCCAGCACCTGAATCTCCGACGCGTCATATTCATGTACCGAATCCGGTTTGTTGTTGAATTGTTCGTCCATGGGTTGCCTCCTTGATCTGCGGGATTCCCCCGAAAATTTTTATTCGATTCCGTTCTCTTCCGCCCGCCGAAGCAGGGTTGCGGAGGAGATCTGCGAGAAATAAATCTGCGTTTCGTCCTTGACGCGGCATACAATGAAGGATTTCGGCAGTTCTTCCCCGATGCTCTTCAGCCGTCCCTCCCGTTCCGCCTGTTCCAGAAAGCGCCGCGTCAAGTGCGACTGCGTGGCGTTGTCGAGGTCAAAAATTCCCACAATGCTGTGGGAAGGAATGACGACGGACTGCCCTATATGAAGATACATATCCCTACCTCCGCAAAACGGTTTTACCGGTCGGTCTGGGCGACGGTTCCGTTTTTCACGTGAAACATCCGCCCGCCGGAAAGACAGTTTCTTTGTTCTTCCGCGCAGCAGGTTATGATGACCTGCCCGCCCGTAATCCTCTGCAATACATACTCCTGCCGATAGGGGTCCAGTTCGCTCAGCACGTCGTCGAGCAAAAGAACCGGCCGCTCTCCGAGCTCCTGAAAATGCAGTTCCCACTCGGCAAGCTTCAGGGCAAGCGCCGCAGTGCGCACCTGCCCCTGGGATGCGTATGTTTTCGCCGATTTCGCGTCAATTTCCACAATCAGATCGTCTTTATGCGGCCCGGACAGGCAGGAGCGCGCCTCCAGTTCCGCCCTCCTGTGCGCCGCCTGATGCTCCAACAGCTCGCCGCAGATGACGGACGCGGGGGCTTCCGGGTCACGCACCGTCTTCACCGTTTCATAGCGGACGAACAGCGTTTCCCTTTCTCCGGAGCATTCCCTGTACACCTCCGCCGCCGCGGCCGCAATCCGTTTGGAAAAGCTTGCCCGGAAGCGGATCAGCACGGCTCCCACCTGCGCCATGCGGAGATTGAATTCGTCCAAAGCGTCCAAGAGCGACGGTTTTTCCGTGTAATCCCGCAAAATTCTGAGTTTATGGGCATACAGCCGGTTATATTCGGAAAGCGCGGCCGCGTAGTTCGGCCGCAGCTGGCCGATGGAGGTGTTGAGAAACGCCCGCCGCGCCGCGCCGCCTTCCCGGATCAGATGCAGGTCCTCGGGACAAAAGACGACGGAATTGAGAAGGCCGGAGAGCTCCGCCGCGTTTTTCAGCCGGACGCCGTTCAGATAAAAACTCCTTCTCGCTCCTGCGACAAGGTGCGCAAGCGCCGTTACTTCCCTTTCCCGTGAAAGGATCCTCGCGGAAATCCGGCTTTCCTTCTCCCCGAAACGGATCATTTCGGAATCCTTCCCGGAACGGAAGGACTTTGCGGTGGACAGGTAGGCGACTGCTTCCAACAGATTGGTTTTTCCCTGGGCATTGTCCCCGTATATTACGTTGACACCGGGCGAAAACGAAACGGCTGCAGTTTTGTAATTCCGGAAATTGGTCAGCTCAAGGGTCTTGATCTGCATAAACCACCTCAATTTCCCGCTGCGGAAGGAAAACCCGGTCTCCCTGCCGTAGTTTTCTTCCCCTTTGGGTGCAGGGGGCTCCGTTTACCAGGACCAGTCCGTCCCGTATCATTTGTTTTGCCGCCCCGCCGGTTTCCGCAATGCCGGAAAATTTCAGAAGACCCTCCAAGGTGATCGTTTCCGTCGTAATCTCAATTTTATCCATAGTTTGTTTATACGCCCGCTTTCAGGCGAACCGGCAGCACCATGTAGAGGAACTGGTCCCCGCCGTCTTCCGGCAGAATAATGCAGGGAGAAACGCCCGTATTCATCTCAATCCGGACCCGATCGGCCGGCGCGTATCGAAGGGCGTCGATCAGATAACGGTTATTGAACCCGATTTCCAGTCCCTGCCCGTCTCCCTGAATCGGGCACTCGTCCGCCGCGCTGCCGATTGCCGTGACGGTGCTGATTTTCAGGCTGTCCAAATCAAAGACGCAGCGCAGCGGGCTTTTCATCTTTTCGTTGATAATGAGGGATACGCGCTCGATGCTGCTCAATAGCTGCCTGCAGTCTCCGTATACCGTAATCGGGTTGCTTCTTGGAATCGCTTTTTTATAATCCAAAAATTCCCCTTCCAGACGGCGGGAAATCAGCACAGTGGTGCCGAAGGAAAACATGATATGCCGGTTTCCAATTGTAATTGTAACCATTTTTTCTTCGTCCGACGCAATTTTTTCCACTTCGGAGAGCGCCTGCCCCGGAACGACGAAAGAAATTCCCTCACCGTTTGTCACCGCCGCTTCTCTTCTCAGGGCCAGACGGTACCCGTCGACGGAGACGACGGTCAGACGCCCGTCTTCCGCTTCAAAAAGGGAGCCGGTGTGGATGGGACGGCTTTCATTCGTACTGACGGCAAAGAGCGTTTCGCCGATCAGGGCTTTCAGAAGACGTTCCTCAATAACGATGCTCTTTTTGTCGTCGACCAGGGGCAGTTCCGGGAATTCGTCGGCCGCGGTCCCGGCGAGATTGAACTCGCTCATGCCGCATTTGATGTGCACATTGTCTCCTTCCGACCGGAAAACGACCATGTCGTCGGGAAGGCGGCGGACCAGTTCGCTGAAGAGGCGGGCGTTTAACACAACGGAACCTGCTTCCGAGACTTCTGCCTCGGCTTCCGTCCGGATTCCGGTTTCCAAGTTGTAGCCTGTCAGGCGAAGGACTTCTCCGGCTTCGACTAAGATGCCCTCCAGCGCCGGAATGGAGCTTTTTGTAGACACCGCGCGGGCGGCGGTATTGACGGCGGCCTGCAGAATTGCTTTTTCACAGGAAAATTTCATTTTGTAGTCCCTCCGAAAAAAAGAAGTGGATGAGAAAAGAGAGAAAGAAAAATTAACAGTAACAGGAGAAGTAGGGAATGTGGATTGTGGAAACTTGCGAAAACCGCTTGCAGGACAGTGGATTGCGCGTACACAACAGAAAAGCGGATCGAAACGGGTTTTGCACCGGGATTTTCTCAATGCGTGCACGCTTTCCTACCTGTGGAAAAGCGTGCACGGGAAAAGCGTGGAAAAAGGTCAATAATTGTGGGCGTTGATGTTTGCCGTAATGTCCCGGACGACCTCGGAAATCTTCGGATCCGATTTCAGCATTTTTTCAATGCGGGAAATGGAGTGCATGACGGTGGTATGATCCCTGTTTTCAAATTCGCGGCCGATGTCCGCCAAAGAGAGGTTCGTAATCCGCCGGATCAGGTACATGGCCACCTGGCGCGACAGGACGGTTTCTCTCGTTCTACCCTGGCCGCGCAGTTCTTCGGAGGTTATGCCGTAAAAATTGGCGACTTCGTCGATAATCAGGCTTGGGGAAGGAAGAAGATAGGCCTGATCCTTGAAAATATCCTGTACGGCCCTGGTTACGGTGTTTACGTTGATGTCGTCGTTCATCAGCTCGCGGAAGGCGAGAATTTTTTTCACGGTGCCCTCGATCTGGCGGACGTTTGCGGTGATGTTTTCCGCTATGTAATGCAAAACGGCGTCCGGAAGATCAAGTCCCAAGCGAATGGCTTTATTTTTGATAATCGCGAGCCGCGTTTCGTAGTCGGGCGGCTGGATGTCGGCCAGCAGGCCCCACTCGAACCGGGTCCGGAGCCGTTCTTCGAGCCTTGGCAGTTCCTTCGGCGGCCTGTCCGAGGAGAGAACGATTTGCCGGCGCGACTCGTAGAGCGTGTTGAAGGTGTGGAAAAATTCTTCCTGCGTGCTGTCCTTTCCCGCGATAAACTGAATGTCGTCCACGAGAAGAATATCCGCCTGGCGGTATTTTTCCCGGAATTCCAGATTTTTTCCTTCGCGGATCGCGCGGATGAGCTCGTTTGTGAACTCCTCGCCCTTAATGTAAACAATCCGGTAGTTCTGGTGATTTTTGCGCACCGTATGGGCAATGGCATAAAGAAGGTGCGTTTTGCCGAGCCCGGACTCACCGTAAATAAAAAGAGGGTTGTAGGTCATGGCGGGGGGGTCGGCAACCGCCATGGCTGCGGCGTGGGCAAATTTATTGGAGCTTCCCACGACGAAATTCTCAAAGGTGTAGTCGTTGCTGTCGGCAAAGGGGGAGGAGAGCGGCTCGGTCGCGCGCCCGTATTCGTCCAGTTCCCCCTCGGTCAGCACGCGCACTTCAAAAGGAGCCGAGAAAAGCTCAAAGAGCGCCTTCTGAATGGAGGGGATGTAGCGGCGGGGAATAATATCCCGCTTGAAGCGGGACGGAGAATAAAGAACAAGTTCCGTATCGGAAAAGTGAAGAGCAGCGGTATCGTCGAACCACGTATGAACCGTGGTGGAAGTCATTTCCTCTTCCATAAGGCTGAGAACCTTCATCCAGATATCCGCGGGTGAATTCAATGTACCACCGTCTTTCTCCCTGCTTGTATGAAGCGTGTCTATTTCGTATATTATACCAGAAAAAACAGATTGGCGCAATGATTTTCGGCCCGCCGCACGGACTTTGCGGCCGCTTCGAAAGCCGCCGCGAAACGACGCTTCTACAACTTTGCAGGTCTTCGTTTCCCCCGGGGCAGATACTTTTTTTTCGCTTTGGTTTATGCTATACTGAAGCGAATCGAAAGGAAGGGAAGCAGCCGCATGGCGGGGAGAAAGAAACGGCGAAGGCTCGGAACCTATTTTGTTATCGGCATCCTGCTTGCGGCCGCACTGGTCTTCTTCCGGTGGCAGCAAACGGGCCTGCAGGGAGAGGAAATCACGGTTTATGCAAATCGGCTCCCGCAGTCGTTTGACGGGCTGCGCGTCTGCATTGTGTCCGATCTGCACGGAGCGGAGTTCGGAAAAGACAATGAACGGCTTCTTCGCGCCGTGTCGAAGCAAAATCCGGATCTGATTGCGATAACCGGTGACGTGATTGATTCCCCCGAGGAAGTGGAGCGGCTGCCGGCTCTGGCAAAAGGCCTTTCGGCCATTGCGCCGACGTATTATGTGACGGGAAATCATGAATGGGCAACCAGAGAAGTGCCGCAAATCATAGGAATCTTTGAGCAGTGCGGCGTTCTTGCTTTGGAGAACGAAGCGGTGGAGTTGTCGCGCGGCCGGGAGAAAATCCTGCTTGCCGGCATTCACGACCCGAACGGACGCGCGGACCAGAAAAAGCTAAAGCAGCTGGCAAAAGAGCTGCGGGAAACGTACGAAGACCCCTATATTCTGCTGCTGGCGCACCGGAATACGGAATTTCCGGAGTATGCGCGAAACCGGGTCGACCTCGTTCTTGCGGGCCACGGGCACGGGGGAATTATCCGCCTTCCGTTTACGGACGGGCTGATCGGAACGGAACGGAATCTGCTGCCGACCTGGACGGCGGGGCTGTACGAGCTGGAGGAAACCCAAATGGTGGTTTCCCGCGGCTTGGGCAACATACCGGGTCTTTTTCGCCTGTTTAACCGCCCGCACCTGCCCGTTGTCGTGCTGCATTGCGCAAATCCATAAGCAAAGGTTGCTGTAAGATGGAATTTTTAGCCGGAAGTTATGATATTGCCGTGATCGGCGCGGGGCACGCCGGTATCGAGGCGGCGTTGGCCGCCGCCCGCTTAGGCCTTCGCACCCTGTGTTTCTCCATTAACTTGGACGCGGTTGGAAATATGCCCTGCAATCCCTCCATCGGGGGGACCGGAAAAGGGCACCTGGTACGTGAAATTGACGCGCTCGGCGGGGAAATGGCGCGCGCGGCCGACGAGACCTGCATCCAATTCCGCATGCTCAACCGGGGAAAGGGCCCCGCGGTCCATTCCCTTCGCGCGCAGGCGGACCGCAGGGAATACCAGAAGCGAATGAAACGGGTTTTGGAGCGGCAGGAAAACCTGTATCTCAAGCAGGGGGAAGTGACGGAGATCCGGACGGAGAACGGCGCGGTTTCCGCCGTGGTGGTCCGGACCGGCGCGGTCTATTCCGTCCGCGCGGTCGTCGTCTGCACCGGAACCTATCTGAAAGGCCGCACCATTATCGGCGACGTGACGCAGGAGGGAGGACCCGACGGCATGTTCGCCTCCGTCACGCTGTCGGATTCCCTGAGGAAGCTTGGCCTGGAGCTGCGCCGGTTTAAAACGGGGACGCCCCCGCGGATCAACGGCCGTTCGGTCGACTATTCGAAGATGGAAGTCCAGCCCGGGGACGAGCCGGTCATTCCCTTTTCTTTCGAAACAAGGGTTCCGCCGGAGAACAAGGTGGTATGCCATCTTCTCTATACCACGGAGAAGACGCATGAAATCATTCGGGCGAATTTAGACCGCTCGCCGCTGTATTCCGGCGCAATCGAGGGAATCGGTCCCCGCTACTGCCCGTCCATCGAGGACAAGGTGGTCCGGTTTGCGGACAAGCAGCGGCACCAGCTTTTTTTGGAACCCATGGGCCTGGGAACCGAGGAGCTCTATATTCAGGGGTTTTCCTCCTCCATGCCGGAGGATGTACAGCTTCAGATGCTCCGTACGCTGCCCGGTTTGGAGCGTGCGGAAATGAGCCGGCCGGCCTATGCGATCGAATACGACTGCGTGAACCCCCAGGAGCTGCTGCCGACCTTGGAGAGCAAAAAAATATCCGGCCTTTTCGGAGCGGGCCAGTTTGTCGGTTCCTCCGGCTACGAGGAGGCGGCCGCGTTGGGCCTGGTTGCGGGAATCAACGCCGCGCTGAAGCTCTTGGGAAGGGAACAGATGGTGCTTTCGCGAAGCGACGGGTATATCGGCGTTCTGGTGGATGATCTTGTGACCAAGGGAACGGAGGAGCCTTACCGGATGATGACCGCGCGGACGGAATACCGTCTGCTGCACCGGCAGGACAACGCCGATTTCCGCCTGTGCCGGATCGGATACCGAATCGGACTGATTTCCCGGGAGCGATTGGAACGGGTCGAGGAAAAATACAAACGGGTGGACGAAGAAATCAGGCGTTTGGAACGAACGGGAGCGGCGTTCACGGAGGACCTGAACCGGCTTCTGAGCGAGCGGGGAGAGTCTCCGGCAAAGACCGGCGTTCGCCTTGCGGAGCTGCTCCGGCGTCCGCGCGTTACCTACGGGGACCTTTCTCCCTTTGATCCGGAGCGCCCGGAGCTTCCCGCCGACGTTGCGGAGCAGGTGGAGATTTCCCTCAAATACGAAGGGTATATCCGCCGCCAGCAGCGGCAGCAGGAGGAGTTTCGGCGCATGGAGGGACGCGCGCTTCCGAAGGAGCTGGATTATTCCGCCCTCCAGGGGCTCCGGCTGGAAGCCCGGCAGAAGCTATCCAAAATCCGGCCATTGAATATGGGACAGGCATCGCGGATTTCCGGGGTCTCTCCGGCGGATATCACGGCGCTTATGATTTATCTGGAGCGGGAGCGGGAGAAAGCGTGAGGTGAGCGGCATGCCTGCGAAGGTATTGGCGATCGTTGGACCTACGGCGACCGGAAAGACGCGCCTTGGCGTGGAGCTGGCGCTTATGCACGGCGGCGAAATCGTATCGGTGGACTCCATGCAGGTGTACCGGGGGATGGACATAGGGACGGCGAAACCGGGCCCCGACGAGCGGCGCGGCGTCCTGCACCACATGATGGATATTGTGGACCCGTGGGAGGACTACTCCGTTGCGCGCTTTGTCGCGGACGCCTCCCGCTGCGTCGACGGCATTCTTGCGCGCGGCGCGCTTCCCATTTTGGTAGGCGGCACGGGGTTGTATTTGGATTCTCTGCTTTCCGGCAGGGTATTCGCCCCCCGGCCGGCGGATCGTGCGCTGCGGGAAGCGCTTCGCGCAAGGATGGAGGCGGAGGGACGGGATAAGCTTTACGGGGAGCTCATGGCGGTGGATCCGGAAACGGCGAAAAGGCTCCATCCCGGGGATGAAAAGAGGATCATCCGCGCGCTCGAAATCTGGCAGGAAACGGGAAAAACCGTTTCGGAATACAACAGGGAGAGCACATTGGCGCCGCCGAAATATGAAGCGTTGATCATCGGGCTGGATTTCCGGGACCGGGCGGACCTGCGGGCGAGGATCGCGAAACGGGTGGACGATATGATGCAGGCCGGCCTTGTGCGGGAAGTGGAGGCGCTCTTGGAAAAAGGCGTGCCGGATACCTGCACGGCGATGCAGGCAATCGGCTATAAGGAAATTGCACGGGCGCTTCGCTTCGGCGAAAGCCTTGAGGCGGCGGCCGGGGAAATCAAGCTGCGCTCGCAGCAGTACGCAAAGCGGCAGCGGACCTGGTTTAAGCGAAATCCCGCCGTTCGGTGGATATTCTGGGAGAAAACCCCCGATTTTGTTTCAGCCTGTCAGCGTTCGACAGACTATATGGAAGAAGCTGGGTTACGATAGCCAGAGAGGATTCGGGCAGGCTATGTATCCCGGGAAGCGGACGGCCCCCTGTATCCTCCGGAAAGAAAAGGAGTGGAACAGGGATGCAAAAACCTTTGAATCTGCAGGATGGATTTTTGGCGCAGGCCAGGCGGGACAAGCTGTCGGTCACCATTTTTCTCATGAACGGATACCAGCTCCGGGGCAGGGTCGCAGGATACGATCCGTTTACCGTGATTCTCATGACGGAAGGCCGTCAGCAGCTGATTTATAAGCATGCGATTTCAACCGTGATTCCGGAGCGCCCTGTCGTGCTCGCGTCGGGAGAAACCGGGGAAACATAGGGGATTACATATGAAACAGGGCACCTTCCTGACAAAGACGGTTATATGGCTGTTTTTTTTCGCGATAGTAGCCTATCTCGGCGTCAATTTGGCGAACGGGCTGCTGCATCCCCTGAAGACGGAACTGGTTTACGCACTTTCCGTAGATCGCGGGGTTTCCGTTTCCGGCGTTTTCGTGCGGGACGAGCTGCCGATTGCTTTGGATGCTTCTTTGGTCGACGTGCTGCCGTCGGAAGGAGAACGCATCGGCAAAGGCCAGGTTTTGGCGAAAATTTATTCGGATCAGGATACGCTGCAGCGCGAACGGGACAAGGCGGAAATCGACCGCCAGCTGGAGCAGCTTTCTTATTTCGGCGGTACGTACGGCCTGGATATCAGCGGGAAGGAACTGGACGAAAAAATATCCGATTCTCTTGCTGCCTTGCGCGGGATGGCCGCGCAGAAACGGCTGACCAATCTTGAAAAAACCGCGCAAAACCTGAAGAATCTCATCTTTCAGCGGGATTACGTCTATTACGGAGCGGACGGGATTGAAAAAATGACTGCGGCGCTGCGGGAAAGGCGGGCCGCTTTGGAGCGAATGGGCTCAGGTAATTATACCGTGGTTTACGCGCCGGAAGCCGGCACGTATTCCGCGCTGGTGGACGGACTGGAGGAACGGTTAAACCCGGAAACCGTGAAAGAACTGACGCCCTCCGGTTTGGAGGCGCTTATGCGCGCGGAAACCGGCGAGGCGAAAAGCGGGTATGTGGGGAAAATCATCCGCGGCTCGAAGTGGTATTTTGCGTTTTTAATCGAGGTGCAAAACGGGAAGGAAATCAAGGCGGGAAATAAGATCCGCCTCAAGTTTGAACGGGAGTTTTCCGCCGACCTTGCCATGCAGGTAGAACACGTTAGCAAGACGGAAGGCGGAAAGCTTCTTGTGCTGGCTTCCTGTACGCGAAACCTGTCGGAAACGACGCTCCTGCGGGAACAAAACGCACAGCTCGTCCAGACGAGCAGTGCGGGGCTGCGAATACCCAAGGAAGCGGTTCGCGTGGAAGAGGACGGAAAAATCGGCGTGTACTGCCTGTCCGGTCTGCAGGCCAAGTTTAAACCGGTTACGATTCTCTTCGAAGGAGAGAGCTTTTATCTTGTGGAATACGACCGCGGCAATGCCGCGGCGATTCGGGAAGGGGATCTGGTGATCGTAGCCGGGGAAGGGCTTTACGACGGAAAAGTGGTCGCGTAGCGGCGCGCGGGGAAGCCGCGCCATTCACTTGGAAACTTCTATGCGGGAAACGGAGCGGGGATATGGAACAGGAAATTCGGACGCGCCTCCATGCGGTAAAAAAAGAGATAGCGGAGGCTGCCCGGGCCGCGGGGCGGGACCCGGAGGAGATTCTCCTCGTCGCGGCGACAAAAGCCCAGGGGGACGACAGGATCCGTGCGGCTGTGCGGGCGGGGGTTACCGCCTGCGGGGAAAACCGGGTGCAGGAACTCCTGCGCCATTTGGAGGCCAACGCGTACGGGGACGCCCAAATCCATTTCATCGGACACCTGCAAAGAAATAAGGTCAGGCAGGTGGTCGGCAGGGTGGACCTCATTCAATCGGTTGACTCGGAAGAACTGCTGCGCCTCATTGACCGGCAGGCGTCTGCGCTCGGAATCACGCAGGATATTCTGATTGAAATCAACATCGGCGGGGAAGAGAATAAATCGGGCATCCGGCCGGAGGAACTAGACGCGCTTGCCGCCCGCGCGGCGGAATGCGCCGGGGTGCGGCTGTGCGGGCTGATGGCCGTGCCGCCGATTGCGAACCTTCCGGGGGAAAATCGCCGGTTTTTTCGGGAGATGGCCCAGCTTTTTGTTGACATAAAGCGGAAATCATATGATAATAACAACATACGGTACCTTTCCATGGGGATGAGTGCAGACTTTGTGGATGCGATTGCGGAAGGTGCCAATATTGTGCGGATTGGAACGGCTCTGTTTGGGCCGCGAAACTAGGAGCGGAGGAGGATAGGTATGGGGCTTTTTGATGAACTGAAGCGTTTGGCCCGGCCGTATGAAGACGAGGAAGAAATGGATGATTTTCAGGAACCCGTGCAAAGCGGCAGGGACAGCTCCGGTTTGTTTTCGTCATACCCGGAAGAAAAGCGGTCGAACAACAAAGTGGTGAATATCCATACGACGACCCAGCTTCAGGTTGTGCTCGTAAAACCCGAATGGTTCGAAAATGCCGCGGAGATTGCCGACCACCTGCGGGAAAAGCGCACAGTCGTTTTGAACCTCGAATCGACCAACAAGGAAATTGCCCGCAGGCTGGTGGATTTTCTTTCCGGCGTCGCGTATGCGAACGAGGGAAAAATCAAAAAGGTTGCGGTCAATACATACATTATCACGCCCTACAATGTGGATATTTTGGGCGACCTGATCGACGAGCTGGAAAACAACGGCCTTTATTTTTAACGGGCTTGCGCTGCCTGCCTAAGTGATTTTGGTCGGGTTCGTTTCCCCCGGGGGACGGGGGGGCGGCACGGTTTCGTTTGGCGTGCCCGTGCCGGCGCTGCCCGTGAAAGAGAGAATCTGCGGGAGGGGGAAAACTGCTCTATGATGACACCACAGGAGGTATCCCAGCGCTCGTTTGCTAAAGCGTCGTTCGGCGGGTATAATATGGCTATGGTGGACGAGTTCCTAGACCAGCTTACCACGGATTATTCGGCGCTTTATAAGGAAAACGCGGTCCTCAAGAGCAAAATCAAGGTGCTGGTGGATAAGGTCGAGGAATACCGCAGCACGGACGAGGCAATGCGCATGGCGCTTCTTGCCGCCCAGAAAATGGCCGACAAAATGGTGGAAGAGGCCGTCGCGAAAAAGAAGGAGCTAGTAAGCGAAGCGGAAACCGCGGTGGCGGAGCGCAAGCTCGCGCTGCAGCAGGAGATAGCCACGGAGGAAATGCGCCTCAATGCCGCGCGGCAATCCGCGGCAAATTTCATAGCGAAGCTGAAGGACCTGTATCAGCGGGAGCTGAGCTTTTTGGAAAGCCTATCGGAGCTGCAGGCGCCCCCTCCGGCGCCGCCGGAGCCCGATCCGGTCGCCGCAGCGGCGGAGGATATTGAAAACAGCATCCGAACGATAACCGCACAGGGGGACTTGACGAAGGAAGAGGACCCCGAGCCGGAAGAAGCGGAAGCAGTGGAAGAAACGGAAGACGAGGACGAGGAGGATACCGCGGAGCGCCTGGGGCGTCAGGAAAAACAGGCGGCGGTTTCTCCCGTGAAAAGAAAGCTCTTGGATGAGGACACGGAAGACCTTCCTCGTGAGATAGATTTTAACAACCTTCTGTTCGGGAAGGATTACGAGATCAAGTAGCGATAAACGCGCGCTGCCAAATCTCTGCGCCGCAGGGACAAAAAGTCCCCTGCGGCGCAAAAGGCATTTTATATTGATTCCGGCGAGTGATATTTTGTATTCCCGGAGAGGGAAAAAAGGAGAGGGCCTGTTCATGCTTCAGGATTATAATCAGACCATAAACCTGCCGAAAACCGCGTTTCCCATGCGGGCAAACCTGCCGGCGCGGGAGCCGGATATGCTGAAAACCTGGCAGGAGCGCAGCATATACGAGAAAATGATACAGCGAAACGAGGGGAAGCCCCGCTTCGTTCTGCATGACGGCCCGCCGTTCTCCAACGGCTATATCCACATGGGAACGGCCATGAACAAATGCCTGAAGGATTTTATCTGCCGCTATAAAAATATGAGCGGCTGGCAGGCGCCCTATGTGCCCGGCTGGGACAACCATGGGATGCCGATTGAAAGCGCGATTATCAAACAAAACAAATTGGACCGCAAAAAAATGACCGTATCGGAGTTCCGCAGCGCCTGCCACGCCTTTGCGGCCAAGTTTGTCGAAATCCAGAAAGGGCAGTTTATCCGGTTGGGCGTCTTGGGAGACTGGGATCACCCCTACCTTACGATGGATCCCGCGTTTGAGGCGGAAGAGGAAAAAGTCTTCGGCAAAATGTTTGAAAAGGGGTTTATTTACAAGGGACTCAAACCCGTTTATTGGTGTCCCCACGACGAAACCGCGCTGGCGGAAGCGGAAATCGAGTATTCCGACGACAAGTGCGAGGCCATTTTTGTAAAATTCCCCCTGCACGACGACAAAGGCAGGCTGCAGGGTTTCTGCGACCTCAGCAAAACCTTTTTCGTCATCTGGACCACGACGACGTGGACGCTGCCGGGGAACCTTGCCATCTCCCTCGGTCCCGATTTTGACTATGTTCTGATGCAGGCGGAAAACGGGGAAGTCTATATCGTGGCGGAAAAACTGGCCGAGTCCGTCGCAAAGGCTGCGGGGCTTGAAAATTATCGGATACTCGCCACGCTGCCGGGGCGTACGTTTGAACTCATGACCGCCTCTCACCCGTTTTTCGACCGGGAGTCGGTCATTCTGCTCGGCGGTCATGTGACGCTTGAGGCCGGAAGCGGCTGCGTTCATACCGCGCCCGGACACGGCATGGAGGACTTCCTGATCTGCCGGGAGTACGACGCCGCGGGGAAAACAAACATCGGCACGGTGGTCCCCGTGGACGACCGCGGTCATATGACAAAAGAAGCAGGCAAGTTCGAAGGACTCTTTTACGAGAAAGCAAACGAGGCGATTTTGGAGGAGCTTAAAGCGCGGGGCGCGCTGCTCGCCGCGCAGACGCTGGTGCACCAGTATCCGCACTGCTGGCG
>DCTG01000188.1 GCA_002329245.1 Clostridiales bacterium UBA1446 | reverse complement strand
GCGATGCCGATCCGGCCGCCGTCCAAGATCTGCATGGCAATTTTGAAGCCTTCGCCTTCCTTGCCCATTCTGTTTTCTTTCGGGACAATGCAGTCTTCCATGATGAGCTCGGTGGTGGAAGAACCGCGAATGCCCATCTTTTCTTCTTCCCTTCCGACAGAGAAGCCGGGGAAGCTCTTTTCCACAATAAACGCGGTCAGGCCCTTATTGCCCAAGGACTTGTCCGTGGATGCGATGATGACAAAGGTCTCGGCGAGGCCGCCGTTGGTGATGAACAGCTTCGTACCGTTTAACACGTAGTGGTCGCCCTTATCGACCGCGATCGTCGCGACGCCGCCGGCATCGGTGCCCGCTCCGGGCTCGGTCAGTCCGAAGGCGGCGATTTTAGCTCCGCTGGCAAGGTCGGGGAGATATTTCTGCTTCTGCTCGTCGGTGCCGAAATCATGAATCGGCATCATGCCGAGAGAGGTATGGGCGGAGACAAGAACGCCGGTTGCGGCGCAGGCCTTGGAAAGCTCTTCCACGGCGATTGCATAGGAAAGGTAGTCGGCGCCCTGACCATTGTACTCTTCCGGAACGGGAACGCCGAAAAAGCCCATTTCGGCTAACTTTTCAATATGACCTTCGGGAAACTCTTCGTTTTGGTCGATCTCTTTTGCAACCGGCTTGATCTCCTTTTCGACGAATTCCCTGTACATATCCTGTATCATGAGATGGTCTTCCGAGAGATTAAAGTTCATGCTCCTGTCTCCTTTTCAATGTTTAATGTATTTTGATTATAAAATTTTCTAACGGTTTGGAGAAGAAAGTAAACCGAACGGAATCCTCCGTTCCTAAGGCCGAATGTCTCACTTAACGCCGACATTTATGTCAAATATTCATCAATTTACCCTCTTTTAAGCATAAAGCAAGCGGTGCCAGAAATCAACTGAAATTTATAAGCAGATATGAGAATTAAAGCGGAAAACTTTCCGCGGCTTTGTGTCTTTTGTCGATACTCTTATTAGAAGCGGTCTGCCGGCGGGTAAGAAAGGGGAAAACGGCAAACCGGTTGGCTGCCGGACAGGCTTTAGCTTATGCGGATTCTCCGGTTTTCATCCCGGCTTCGCGCGCCCTTATCTGCATCTCCATAAATCCGACGGTAAAAGGCAGGTGAGAAAAGGTTCGCGTGCCGGTATGCTGAAAGCCGAGGGAAAGATACCAGTTTTTCAGCCGCGTGTTTTCTTCGATAATTCCGATGGAGATTAAGCTGCCGCCTAACGCTTCTACTTTTTCTCTGCAAAACGCGACCAGTTCCCGGCCGTAGCCTCTGTGCCGGCATTCCGGCAGGACGGAAAGCTTTTCCAGAACCCATAAGCCGTTTTCCTTCGGTTCCAGCTGAACAAATCCCGCAAGGCTGCCTTCCTGATAAAAACCGAACATAAAAAGACCGTTCTGATACTCCCGCTGCAGGCGCTCCGTCCGGATAAAAGCTCCGTTTGTGGGAACGGTTTGTTCCGTGAGGCCGAATTCTTCCGCGACGGTTAGAAAAGAGCGGCGGATCACGTCGGCGCAGGTATCCAGCTCGTCGGGAGAAACGGGTCTGATCATAAAATTCCACTTCACTTTCCGCTGCAGGGGCGGCCCGTACCCTGCCTCTCGTGATTGATAAAAGGCGCACTGTTTTGGGCAGTTGGTTTCACTCCCTAATTGTACTACATTCCGACAGGAAGGTCAAATTGCCCGCGACGGCCGCCTTTTCGTATAACCGACCAAAAAAGAGCACCACCGAAAGGTGATGCTCTTTGGAGGACAGATTATCTCTTGGAGAACTGGGGAGCACGACGTGCGCCTTTGAGACCGTATTTCTTACGCTNNCTCCTTCATGCGCGGGTCGCGGGTCAGATAGCCGGCCTTCTTCAGCGTGGTGCGGTAAGATTCGTCCACCAGAAGCAGCGCGCGGGCGATGCCGTGCCGGAGGGCGCCGGCCTGTCCGGTGACGCCGCCGCCGGTAACGGTGGCGACAATATCCACTTTGCCAAGCGTATCGGTGGCGACGAGGGGCTGACGGGTAATCAGCTTCAGGGTATCAAGTCCGAAATAATCGTCGATGTCGCGGCCGTTAATCGTGATGGCGCCCGTTCCGCCGGGGAACAGATGCACACGGGCTACGGAAGACTTTCTTCTGCCGGTACCGTACAGGTAGGGTTTCTTGCTCTTATACATGCTCTTAAACCTCCCTTATTCCGCCGTATAGGCTTCGGGCTTCTGCGCCGCGTGCTTGTGTTCGCCGCTCCGGTAGATTTTCAGGCGAGTGAGCGCGGTGGAGCTGATGCTGTTGCGCGGGAGCATGCCCCGTACGGCGAGTTTCATGGCCAGCTCCGGCTTTTCCTTCATCAGGGTGCGGTACTGCACCTCTTTGAGTCCCCCGGCGTAACCGGAATGCGTCCGGTAATACTTCTGATCTAATTTTCTGCCGGTCAGGACCGCTTTTTCGGCATTGAGAATGATGACGAAATCGCCGCAGTCGGCGTGAGGGGTGTATTCGGGTTTATGTTTGCCCCGCAGCAGGACGGCGGCGGCGGCGGCAGTTTTGCCCAAAGGCTTGCCCGCGGCGTCAATCACGTACCATTTGCGGACAATGTTGCCCTTGTTGGCCATAAATGTGGACATGCTTCAACCTCCAGTGTGCATTTATTCATGATCTCTTCGTCTTTACAGTTATGGGTGCTCCGCGGTAGAATATCTCTGCCGGCGGAACGGATATGACTATATCACAAGCTTTTAGGGCTGTCAATAAAAAATTAAAAGAAGCCCGTACAAGCTGTAAAATGCTCCGGTATTCTCTTGTTTTCTCGCATATACTCACTTTCAATTTTACTTTTTTACTTCTGTAACCGAACGGAAAAGGAGATGCTGTATGCAGAAATTAGCAGGACTTATGCGCCGCTGCGTGGAAGATTATCATATGATAGAGGAGGGAGACCGCATTGCCGTGGGNNTTTTCTCTTGAGGCGATAACGTTGGACCTCGGGATTCCGGGAGTGGATTTTTCCCCGCTTGCCGATTTCTGCGAAAAGCAGAACGTTCCCTTTACCTTGGTGCGCACGCAGATTGCGCGGATAATCTTTGAAGAGCGCAAGGAGAAAAATCCCTGTTCTCTCTGCGCCAAAATGAGGCGCGGGGCACTCGGCCGGACAATGACCGAACGCGGGCTGAATAAAGTTGCGCTCGGCCACCATTTCGACGACGCGGTGGAAACTTTTTTCCTCTCGCTTGTGTATGAAGGAAGGATTTCCTGTTTTCAGCCCGTGACGTACTTAAGCCGCAGCGATATCACACAGATCCGGCCGCTTCTTTACGTGGGCAAGGGGACCATCAGGCGCATCGTCGAGCGGGAGAATCTTCCGGTGATTCCGAATCCCTGCCCCGCGAACGGCTATACCAAGCGGCAGGAGGTGAAGGAGCTTCTGGCTTCGCTGGAACAGAGGTACCCGGGTCTGCGCAACCGGATTTTCGGCGCAATGCAGCGGCTGCCGTTAGAGGCGTGGGAGCCGGAACCGCGGGAGCCCTGAGAGAACCGGCTTATAAAAAACGAAGGAGCGCCGCAAGCGGCGCATCCTTTGTTTCTATAATCAGATTTTTCTGAATTATTCGTGGACTTCGTCAAACTCTTCCGCAAAAGAGCGGGATCCGGTGGCGCGGGTGCAGCGCTGCACGATTTTATCCCGCAGATCCCCGAAAAACTGCGAGATTTCATTCCAATATTTCAGAATGAGATAGAATGCTGCGCATAATGATAACGCGACCGCGGCTATTTTAACGATAAGCTTCATTTGAGTGACCTCCTTCAGACTGTCCGTGCCCTTCCTTTATTTTACACGAATCCGGAGAAAAATACAACATGGCGCCGCCGGAAATTTCACCCGATTTTTTTCCCTGAGATGAATGGAGAGCGAAGGGAGAACCCGCCCCCTGCTTTCCCGTCCGTATTTCCCCCTTGTATTTTTCAATAAAAAAGAATACAATACAAGATACTATATGAAGCCGCCCCGCCTGTGTTCGGGCCGCTTTCTCCTATCCCAAATCAGGAAAGGAAGATTCCTATGATGAAGCTGCAAACCGAAAAGGGAGAGATCCGGATCAGCAACGAGGTCTTTACCTATGTGACAGGTGCGGCTGCTACCAATTGTTTCGGCGTTAAGGGAATGGCCTATCGCTCCAAAACAGACGGTCTGGTGCATCTGCTTCGTCGGGAATTCATGTCAAAAGGCGTTTTTGTAACCTTCAACGAGGACGGTACCGTTTCCATCTCGCTTCATATCATTGTGGAGATCGGGGTCAACATACCGGCCGTCAGCCGCTCCATTATGAGCGAGGTTCGTTATAATGTCAGCAAGATTACCGGCGTGACCGTAAAAACGGTGGATGTATGCATTGATTCCATAATGGCCGGCTGAGGAGAGAGGCCTCGGTACGGCTCATGTCATCCATCGAAAGGAAGGAACCATATCATGATTGAAACCATCAACGGGACGGTTTTTCAGGAGATGATCCTGTCCGCCGCCGCTGCGATCAATATAAATAAACAGCAGGTAAACGAACTGAACGTATTTCCCGTGCCGGACGGCGATACGGGAACGAATATGAGTCTCACCATGGGGACCGCGGCGACGGATTTAATGCGGCATGCGCCGAAAACAGTGGGAAAAGTGGCGGAACGCACGGCGGGCGCGCTGCTGCGGGGAGCCCGGGGCAATTCCGGCGTAATTTTATCTCTCCTCTTCCGCGGTTTTTCCCGCGTGGTAAAGGACCAGGATACCATAAACGGCGTTGTTTTAGCGGCCGCGTTGGAAGAAGGCGTGCATACCGCGTACCGTGCCGTTATGAAGCCGGCGGAAGGAACCATTCTGACGGTATCGCGCGTTTCCGCCAAGCGGGCAACGGAAGCCGCTAAGGAAAACGCTTCCGCGGAATATGTGCTGCAGGAGACCATCGCCAGCGCCCAGACCGCTCTGGAGGAGACAGTGTGGCAGAATCCGGTGCTGAAAAAAGCCGGTGTGATTGACGCGGGCGGAAAAGGCTATCTTATTATTCTTGACGGCATGCTTCAGGCTTTGCGGGGCAATCCGGTCCAAAATATCGGCGCGGAAGCGGAAACGGTTCAGGGGAAAGCGGATTTTTCCGAGTTCTCCACGGAAGACATTACTTACTGCTACTGTACGGAATTCATCGTTCAACGGGAAAACGACAAGGAGCCGCGCCTGCTGCAGGCGATGTTGGAAGCTTCGGGAGACAGTCTTGTGTTCGTGGAAGACGATGAGATTATCAAGGTTCACGTTCATACGAACAATCCCGGCACCGCCATTCAGGAAGCGTTAGCCTATGGTTCGCTTCTGACCGTAAAAATCGAGAACATGCGCGAGCAGCACACGGAAATCCTGCAGGAAGAGAGTAGGGACGGTACGCCCGAGCGCGTTGTCGCGAAGCCGGAGAAAAAATACGGATTTCTTGCGGTCTGCGCCGGGGAGGGCCTTGCCGCGGTATTTCAGAATCTCGGGGTGGACGGCATCATCAACGGAGGCCAGACAATGAATCCTTCCACCGAGGATATTTTGCGTGAAATTGACCGCACGCCGGCGGAAATCGTTTATGTTCTGCCTAACAACAAAAATATTATTATGGCGGCGCAGCAGTGCGTTCCGCTTACGGAGAAAACGGTTATCGTATTGCCCACGGAAACGGTTCCGCAGGGAATCTCCGCAATGCTTGTTCTGGATCCGGATGCGGAAGAAGCCAAGAACACGGCGGATATGAAAGCGGCTGCGGCAAGGGTGAAGACCACGCAGGTGACCTATGCGGCACGGGACTCCGAATTTGACGGGTTTTCCATCAAGGAGGGGGATTTTATCGCGCTGGAAGACCATCGCCTTTTTGGTACGGACCGGGATATCGGCGGCCTGCTTCAAAAATTGGCGCAGGCGGACGCGCAGCAGAACGCGGAGTTTATCACCATCTATTACGGCGCAGAGGTTTCCGAGGCCGAAGCGCAAAAGGCGCATCGCATCTTCTCCGAAGCCTGTCCGAGGGCGGAAGTGAGCCTGCTTTCCGGGGGGCAGCCGGTCTACTACTACCTGATTGCAGCGGAATAATATTTTATATAGGGACAGAAAACAGAAACCGGCCTGAAAAATACGTTTTCAGGCCGGTTTACTCTTGTTTTATAGAAAAAAGCAAGTTCAGTTCGTTCCATCTTTGCAAAACGATCATCCGATCAGAAAATACGCATAAAGAGCGTGGCCATCAGATAGCCGATTAGTCCGCAGCCGGGGAAGGTCAGCACCCAGGTCAGGACCATTTCCTGCACGACGCCCCATTTCACGGCGGATAACCGGTGCGCCGCGCCCACGCCCATAATGGCTGTTGTTTTGGTATGCGTGGTGGAGACCGGAACACCGGTCAGGGAAGAGAGCAACAGGCACAGAGCCGCGGCAAAATCCGCGGAAAACCCCTGATAGGGGCGCAGGTGAACCATATCCATACCCACCGTCTTGATGATGCGATATCCCCCGATCGATGTGCCGACACCCATCACCAAGGAGCAGAGAATCATCATCCAGATTGGGATGACAAAGCTTGTGACCTGTCCCTCCCCGCCGGATAAAGAAATGCCAAGCAGCAGTACGCCAATAAATTTTTGCCCGTCCTGCGCTCCGTGCATAAAGGCCATAAAGGCCGCGCCGACCCGCTGCGCATTTTTAAAAAATCGCGTGGTTCTGCGCCGGTCCACGCGGCGGAATGCGGTTTCCGTGCCGCGGACAGTGAGCCATCCCATAATAAAGCCGAGCAGGGTGGAAAGAACAAGGCCGTAAATCACCTTAACCCATTCGCTTGCATTGATGCCGCCAAATCCCCCCTGCATCGCGATGGCGGCGCCGGAAAGCCCGGCGATCAGGGCGTGGCTTTCGCTGGTNNTGGCTCTCGCTGGTGGGGATGCCGAAATACCAGGCCGCGACAGACCAGATTACAATCGCAAAAAGAGCCGCGCAGAGCGCGACCAGCGCCTGACGGCTGTCGCCGCCGAAATCCACCATATTGTAGATGGTCATGGCGACGGTCGCATTGAGCATGGTCATGCACAGTACGCCTAAGAAATTAAACACAGCCGCCATAACAATCGCTCTCCCCGGTCGCATGGAGCGGGTGGAGACGCAGGTTGCTATGGCGTTTGGCGCATCCGTCCACCCGTTGACAAGGATGACGGATAACGTCAGCAGGACCGTAACAAAAAGAATCGGACTCGACGTGAGATGAGACAAAAAATCAAAAAAAGAAACCGTCATGGAAACTCCTTTGCAGCGCGCCCCGTTTCCGGCCTTTCCCGTCGCGCCCGGTTGCGGCACGACAGGCAGAAGCGGCGCGTCAGAATATGCAATCCTTGGTATGAGATAGATTCTGCCCAAGCAGATGCCTCATTTACCGCCTGCATGGCGAAATCGAGGAAAAAACCGCGGGGCGGTTTCTCAGGCAGACATGCAGACATATTATAGCAAACGGGTTTCCATTATGCAAAGAAAAAATGAAGGAGAACTGCGCGTCCGATCAAACTCACTCCGGCAGATTTTCAACCGGCAGCTCAACGGCGCATCCGGTTGAAAAAAAGTAGAGTATCCTTCGCTTGACCGGGATTCCCGTGATCTCTGCCAACGCGCGGCTGTATGCGTCGAGCTGACCTTTGTATTCCGCGGCGCGCGCAGGTTCCGCTCCGGGTTTTACGTTGTCGCTTTTAAAATCCAAAACGGTGATCCCGCCGTCCTCCTCCCAGAAACAGTCGACGACGCCCTGCAATAAAATCGGGTCGTCCCCGCCCCCGGAATAAAATTCCGACGCGGGCAAAAGCACGGAAAATTTAAATTCCCTTGTTAAACCCGGCGCGCTTCTCAGACGCCGGCCCAAAGGCGAAGCGAAGAATGCCGCGAGGACTTCCGGATCCACGCTCTCTCCCTGCTCCGGCGTTAGAAAGGCGTCGTCGACAAGGCGGGCAAGCTCCGCTTGCATTTCCTCTATTGACCCAACACGCTCAAAATCGATATGCTGCATCGCAAGATGGATCGCCGTACCCTGCTCCGCGGCTGTAAGGCCCGAATCTTCCGTGATAAAACGCGGTCTTCGGAAGGTATGAGGTTTGGTCGGAGGCGGCGTGTTTTCCGCCGCCTCGCTGTCTTTTGGCCGGCCTTTCAGCTGCGTGGCGGTCAGTTTGGAGGGGATCTCGGTCTGCTTTGGGAACGGATATTGGTAAAACAGAGCCTCAAGCACGTCCCAATCATCCGCTTTCCCGGTTTCTCCGGAGGGGGGCGGAAAGGGCATTTCAGCAGGATCATTGTTCTTTGCCGCCTCTTCGTTTTGAGTCTCTTCTTCCGTGCAGGGAATCAGGGAAATCTGCCACGGGGTGCCGGCTGTTTGCACCGGTATGATTTCGTCTGTGCCGGAATGCTCCCGGAGGACCTGGGCTTCGGGGCGTCCGAGCGAGGCAAGCAGAATCCACTCGGAAACGGAACTCAGGGAAGATAGAACCTGCGGGTCCGCCGGCGCGCTCCAAACCTCGCCTAATTTGCGCAGGGTCGCGTCCGCATCGGCGCACGCGCACACCATCACAAGCTTTTCCCGTGCGCGTGTCATAGCCACGTACAACAGCCGAAGTTCTTCCGCGCGCAGCTCGGCGTCCAACTGGTGGGCGACGGCCAGTCTGGGCAGGGTGGGGTACTCGAGCATCCGCTCGAGTTCGAGGCGCCGCGGGCCGATGCCTAANNGCCTAAGGCAGGATGCATCAGCAGGGGGCGCTGAATATCCGCGCGGTTGAAACGGCGCGCGGTTCCCGCGAGAAAGACGACGGGAAATTCCAGTCCCTTTGATTTGTGGATCGTCATGATGCGCACGGCGTCGCCCTGCTCGCCGGCGGAGGGCGAAGCGAGCGTTTCGCCGTTTTCCCGCAGACGACGGACGAAATTCAAAAATGAAAAAAGTCCCCGGTACCCCGCCGCTTCAAACCGGCGCGCATGCTCAAACAGCATCCACAGGTTGCTGACGCGCCTGTCGCCGCCCGGCATCGCGCCGAAAACGGCAAGCAGGTTTTTTTCGCTGTAAATATGCCAGATGAGGCTATGGGTACTCATTTCCCCGGCTTGCTCGCGAAGGCGGGAGAGCGTATCCAGGACGGCGCGGCTGTCTTCCGCGCCCGCTTCCGCGTCGGCCAGAAGAGCGTCATAAAAGGAACCGGCGCGGTGTTTTGCCCGCAGTTCGGCAAGCCGGTCGGCGGAAAAGGCAAAGAGGGGGGAACGCAGGACGGAGATCAAAGGCACATCCTGCAGGGGATTGTCTATGACGGCGAGAAGGGAAAAGACGATCTGAATTTCCACTGCGGCAAAAAAGTCCTCCGAGGTTTCCGCATAGCAGGGTATGTTCAAATCCCCTAAAGCCCGGACATAACGGCCTAGCTCTCCCGACTGGGAGCGCATCAGGATGACGATGTCTCCGGGCGTCACCGGCCGAAGATCGCCCGTAGAGGAGTTCGTGACAAGGCAGCCTTCGTCCAACATCGACCGGATACGCCTGGCGATGAACTGCGCTTCCAGCTCCGAACGGTGCGGTTTGGAACCGTCGGGGCGCGGCGGCGCGAAACGAAGGTCGAGCACATCGAGCTCCACCGAGGCGCCGTCCGCATCCTTGTATTCTGCGCCGGGAACGAGTCTTTGGTCTTCCGTATAGTCAATTTCGCCGAATTCGGCGGACATGATGTTTTCAAAGACATAATTCACCGCTTCGAGAATCTGCGGCCGGGAACGGAAATTGCGGGAGAGGGTGATGCGCCGCGCCTCACTCCCCGAAGCTTCCGTCCAGAATTTGAATGCTCTGTACTTTTTCAGAAAAATGGTCGGATCGGCGAGCCGGAACCGGTAAATGGACTGTTTTATGTCGCCGACGTAAAACAGGTTATTCCCGTCGCGCGACACCGCGTCGAATATGGCGTTTTGCACGGCGTTGGTATCCTGGTACTCGTCGACTAAAATCTCGCGGTAGCGCTGGGCGATGCGCGCGGAAAGCTCGGTTTGCGCGCCGGGAGTTCCGCCCGTCAGCGCATTGAGCGCGAGGTGCTCAAGGTCGGAAAAATCGAGAAGCCCAAGGCGGTGCTTTTCCCGCCGATATGCTTCGTCAAAGTCTTTTACAAGCCGGAACAGGGATTCCATTGCCGGATAAACAGCCTCTAAATCGGAGAGCAGGGGAGCGCTCGGGACGGCAAAAAGCGGCTCCAGTTTTCGAATCCGACTCTTGCAGTTTTCCCGAATTTTCTTAACCTGCGCGGCAAGTTCCGGGTTAAGGGGATTGCGCAGGGGAGAAAGCCTGGGGAAGGGGAGCGGCAGGAGAGCGGAAAGCCTGTCCCAGCCGGTTCGGGCCGCCTCTGAGAGGACTTCCAAAGCGCAGAGAGTTATGGAGTAGTTCGGCGCATATTTTTCCATCAGATCGGGAGAGGCGGTCATCATGGAAATCGCCCGCTTCATTTCCCGGCTGCAGTATTCCGCGCTCTCCGCGGCGAAGTGCAAAAGCACCTGTCCCCACGCCGTTTCGCCCGCGTCCTGAACCCCTTGCGTCCGGAAAGCTTCCAGCTGCGCATCCAGCCAGGTTTCCGGCACGGGATGGCTGTTGACCTTGGTATGAACGTCCAAGAGGATTTCCATCAGCCTGCCGTCGTCCCAGCCGGCTGAAAGCGTATCGACTAGCTGCTGAAATCCCGGAGTCATGTTTTCGTAACAGTCGGTCAGCACGTCCTGCAGGATGCGCTGCTTCATCACCTCGCCCTCCGCCTCGTCCAACACCCGGAAATCGGGGTTTAAATTGAGCAGATGCGCATATTCGCGCAGAAGGGCGGAACAAAAGCCGTGGATCGTGGAGATTTGGGCGCGGTATACCAGTGTTCCCTGCCGCTGCAGATGACGGTTTCCCGGGTCGGACGCAAGCAGGTCCGCCAGAGCGTCCGTAATCCGCCCCCGAAGCTCCGCTGCCGCCGCCTTGGTATAGGTGATTACCAAGAATTCGTCGATGTTGCAGGGGTTTTCCGGGGATGTGACATGGGACAAAAGGCGCTCGACCAAAACGCGCGTTTTCCCCGAACCCGCCGCGGCGGAAACCAAGATGCTGCCGCCCCGGTTTTTTACGGCGGCTTCCTGTTCGGCGGTTAAACGGAATTCACCCATACAATGCGCCTTCCTCTCCTTCTGCTTAGCAAAATGATACCCCGGCCTTGACGCCGCGTCAAGAAGTTCAGAAAACCGAAAGGCCCCGCAACAAAGAAGGCTCCCCGGCAAGGCAGACGGGGAGCCTTCCATATGGAAATTCTTTATCCTTCCGAGAGAAGAGCCGGCAGGTTCTCGGCCAAAACGGCGCAGATAAGGGCATGTCCTTTTTCGTTCGGATGGATTCCGTCCTCACAAAGGAGTGACCGGAAATCCTTGCGCTCCAAGAACGCGCTCCGGATGTCGAGAAGGGGGGCGTGCAGCTGCGCCGCAACACGGCATACGGCCATATTGTAATATTCGTGCCACCGGTAAATCCGGTTTACGTCGCCCAACCACTTGAGGATGTTGGCGGGGTTTAGGCCGGCGGAAAGCCAGTTGAAATAGCGCTCGGCATCCAAGGGAGGCAGGGTGAGGAGGATGGGGTTTCCCCCCTTCTGCCGGACGGTGCGAACCATCTCGCGGTACTGCTCGGTAAACGCTTCTATCGGCGTATTCGGAAGATGTTCCTCGTCGGGACGCTCCGATATTTCCTTCCAGTTGAAGTCGCAGTCATTTCCGCCGAATTCGAGCAGGATGCTGTCGTATCCGGGCAGTTCCCCCAAATGGCGCTCCATGGTTTTGCCGCCTTTGGGAATGGTGCAGCCGAAGATGGCATAGTTGCAGACGGAAACTCCGCTGATTCGGGAGAACAGGGAAACAAAGTTGTCCTTCAGCAGCTGATACTTTTTCTTTGCGGCGTCTAAAATGACCCCCCGACAGAGCGAGTCGCCGAAAATGCAGATGGAAGCCGGCATGTAGTTCACGACCTTCTGTTATGTTATATTAGAAATGATATTACAGATTTCTAATAATGTCAACAAGAATGATGGAATATTTTGTCGAAGGCGTAATATTTTGTTTCGCGTCACATCAAGGATCCATTTTCGTCCGAGAGGAGCAGCCCCTTCGAAGGGTCAGGATTTTCCCGGCACGTGAATGATCCAGGCTTGTTCCAGGCGGGCTACGGCGGCTTCGATCTTCGCAGTCGGAAAATCGGAATAGCCGATGACCACGGTGCTTTCGGGGAATACGCCCGGCGGGAAGGAATCGTATTCGCTCAGTCCGTAGACCCGGACGCCGGCTTCCTTGGCACGGGCGACGAGCTCGCTCTCCTTCATCCCGTTGCGCACACGCAGCAGAAGGTGCAGCCCCGCTTCATAGCCGATTGCCTCGGTGAAACCGGAAAGGCGGCTGGAGGAGAGCGCGCGGAGAAAAGAATCCCGCCTTTCCCGGTATGCGCTTTTCATGCGGCCGAGATGCCGTTCGAAATGCCCCCGGCTTAAAAACCGGCTGAGCGTATACTGCTCGAAATTGGAAACGGTGCAGGCGTAAAAATGGAATTTCTCACGGTAGGTATCCAAAAGCTGCAGGGGAAGCACCATGTAGCTGATACGCAGGGACGGGGCAAGGCTTTTCGTAAAAGCGTTGAGATAGATGACCCGGCCGAAGGTATCCAGCCCCTGCAAAGCGGGAATCGGCTGGCCGGAAAAGCGAAACTCGCTGTCATAATCGTCCTCCAAGATATATCGCCCCGCTTCTTCTCCGGCCCAGTGCAAAAGCTCAAGACGCCGCCGGACCGGCATGACCACGCCGAGGGGAAACTGGTGCGAGGGCGTGACGTGCACGATATCCGCTCCGGTCTCCCGAAGCCGGTCAACCCGGAGACCTTCTTCGTCCAAAGGGACGGGTACGGCCCTTACTTCGTTGCGGCGGAGAAGCGAAACGATTCTTCCGTAGCCGGGATTTTCCACCGCATAGGTATTCCCGCGCCCCAAAAGCTGAAGGATGAGTCCCATGAGGTATTCCGTACCCGCGCCCACCACAATCTGCTCGGGGTCCGCGCTGATTCCGCGGTAGCTGAGAAGATAGGTGGCGATTTCCCGGCGAAGCGCCAAGGCTCCCTGCGGATGGGTGACGTTTAATAGTTCGCCTCCGCTTTCAGATAGGACCTCCCGGGCAAGCTTCGCCCAGGTGGAAAACGGGAACAAATCCGTATCCACGACATTGGTCCGAAAGTCAAATTCGTAGCGCTCTTCCGCCGTTTCGCTTCGCTTCGGGGCAGGTTGGACCTGGGGAGGCAGCTTATGCTCCAATTGCTGCACAAAGTACCCACGGCGCGGCAGAGAGGTCAGGTATCCTTCCGCCGTGAGCTGCGCGTAGGCGCCCTCCAC
Source organism: Clostridiales bacterium UBA1446 (assembly GCA_002329245.1). Taxonomy (GTDB): domain Bacteria; phylum Bacillota; class Clostridia; order Oscillospirales; family Oscillospiraceae; genus UBA1446. The sequence continues at coordinate 18,055 of DCTG01000188.1, read as the reverse complement.
GGTGACGACGCTGATTTTCAGATGGGCGGCTAATTTCCGTTTGGAGGGCATTTTTTCATGGGGCTTCAGCCTGCCTCGTTTGATTTCTTCCCGGATGAAACGGTAAAGCTGTTCATACAAAGGAATTTGACTTGAAGGGTCCAACAGAAACGTAAGCATATGTTTCACCAAACTGACCTTATCAAATATTTATGAACTGAGCATTTAAATCATACCAGACGGCTTTATAATAAATCCACAGGAAAGGAAAGTCAACGAGGTGAACAATATGAACAACAGGTATGAGCTGAATAAGGAACTTGCGCAGATGCTCAAGGGCGGCGTCATAATGGACGTAACGACGCCGGAACAGGCAAAAATCGCGTCGGGGGCCGGTGCATGCGCGGTTATGGCGTTGGAGCGGATCCCCGCCGACATACGGGCGGCCGGGGGAGTGTCCCGGATGAGCGATCCCGCCATGATTCGGGGAATACAGGCCGCCGTTTCCATTCCCGTCATGGCGAAGGTGCGAATCGGGCATTTCGCGGAGGCGCAGATTCTGCAGGCAATCGAGATCGACTTTATCGACGAAAGCGAAGTCCTCTCCCCGGCGGACGACAAGTATCATATCGAAAAATGGCAGTTTGACGTGCCGTTTGTCTGCGGCGCGAAAGATTTGGGAGAGGCGCTCCGGCGGATTGCGGAGGGTGCCTCCATGATCCGGACCAAGGGCGAGCCGGGGACCGGCGATATCGTTCAGGCGGTGCGGCATATGCGTATGATGATGAGCGAAATCAGGAGAATCCGGTCCATGCGGCCGGATGAGCTCTATAACGCCGCTAAAGAACTGATGGTTCCGCTGGATCTGGTGCAGTACGTGCATGAAAACGGAAAACTGCCCGTCGTCAACTTTGCCGCCGGCGGAGTCGCCACGCCCGCGGATGCGGCGCTCATGATGCAGCTTGGAGCGGAGGGTGTATTTGTCGGCTCGGGAATTTTCAAATCCGGAAATCCGGAAAAGCGCGCGGCGGCTATTGTCAAGGCGGTTGCCAATTATAATGATGCGGCCCTGCTTGCCAAGCTGTCGGAAGATTTGGGAGAGGCGATGGTCGGCATCAACGAGCAGGAGATCGAGCTTCTGATGGCCGAACGGGGGAAATAAGGCATGAGAATCGGCGTTTTGGCCGTACAGGGCGATTTTATCGAGCATATTGAAACTTTAAATAAGCTTGGCGCGCCATGTTTTGAAATCAGGCAGAAAAAGGATCTGGAACAGCCGTTCGACGGCTTGATTCTGCCGGGCGGAGAGAGTACGACCATGGGAAAGCTGCTGCGGGAGCTGGAGCTTTTGGAGCCTCTCCGGCGGAAAATAGAACAGGGATTTCCCGTGTTCGGCACCTGCGCGGGAATGATTCTCCTGGCGCAGGATATCTCCAACGACGAACGGTCCTGCTTTCGGACAATGGCGGTCAAAGTGCGCCGAAACGCTTACGGGCGGCAGTTGGGCAGCTTCCGTACCACCGCCGGATTCAAAGGAATCGGCCCGGTTCACATGGTATTTATCCGGGCGCCCTATTTGGAAGCGGTGTCGGATCAGGTGGAGATTTTAGCCGAAGTGGACGGCCGTATCGTGGCGGCCCGGCAGGGAAATCAACTGGCTACGGCCTTCCATCCCGAGCTGACAAATGATCTTTCGGTCCACCGGTATTTTCTTGAGATCGTGAAACGCAGCCTTGTTCCGTCACCATAATTTCCTGATCAAGGTCGAAATGACAGCGTTTGAGGTAGTTTATATGGGCGGGGCGGATTTCCTCTCCGGCCGCGACGACCGGGATGCCGGGCGGATATGGGCAGAGGGGCTCCGCCGCGACCTTCCCCGCGGCGCGGCGGAGAGGCAGGCGGAAGCGGGGGGCGAAGATTGCTTCCCGGGGAGAAAGCCGGGGAACCGGGCGGGGCGGCACGGCTGATTTCTGACTGGGCAATCCGGTCGCAGAAGAGTCCTCCAATGCCAAAATCGCCGCTCCGAGGCGATCGATATCCGCCTCGGAGTCCGCACAGGTCAGGATACAGACAATGTTTTGCGCGTCGGCAAGCTCGCAGATGATTGAGTACCTTTCTTCTAAGAGCTTCGAAGCCCCATATCCGGAGATGCCGCCGGCTGCGGTGGATACGGTAAGACGGGTCGGGTCGAGGGAAAGACCGTTTCCGTCCTCCGCCGCCCGAAACCTTCCACGGACGTTAATTTCGCGCCGGAGCGCCGCGACCGCTTCCCGTACGCGTTCATATTGCGCCTTGCCCTCTTCCATGAGGTATGCGCGGGCGAGATCGATGGAAGCCATGACAGGGTAAGAGGGACTGGAGGTACCGAACATGGCGGTCCATCTGCGAAGGTCCCGCGGGTCGAAGGACGCGTCGGCATAAAGAAGGGCTCCGGCGGTAAGGGCGGGGAGTGTCTTGTGCGCGCTTGCAACCGAGAGAGCGGCTCCGTGCCCGACGGCGCTCCGGTAACCGTTCAGGAAGGGAAGGTGGGCGCCGTGGGCTTCGTCCACGATGAGCGGGACGCGGCGCTTTGCAGTTGCCGCTGCGACGGAGGACAAATCGGATATGACGCCGTAATAGGTCGGCGAGGTGAGAATGACCGCCGAAGCGTCCGGCGTCTTAGAGAGCAGTTTCTCCACAAGATCGGATGTTACGGGGCCGGTGATGCCCCAGGGTTCGAGATGCCGCCTATAGAGATAGACCGGGCGCAAATCGAGGTGCGCCATGGCAAAGAAGACGGAAAGGTGGCAGCCCCGGTCGACGATTACACGGCTCCCGGGCGGGCAGACTGCCGCCATAGCGGCCATAATGCCCTGGGTTGAGCCGCCGGGGAGAAAAAAGCATTGCGGAGCCCCGGCTGCCTCGGCCATGCGCCGCTCCGCGTCGCTGATGGGGGAAAGGCCCTGATAGAGGTTTCCCGTAGCCTCCAATTCCGTCATGTCCAACGCGAATAGATCGGCCGCGGCAAAATAGCCGGGCCGCTTTCCCTTATGGCCGGGCATATGCATACGAAGATTCTTTTTTTCCGCTTCCCGGAGAAGCGCGGAATACAGGGGCGTGCGCTCCGCCATAAAGCACCTCCCGATCGGTATACCGCCATGCGTCGCGATATAAGCGCCGCGGCTTTTCAATTTTAGCGCGCGCCCCCGGAGGGGGCGTATGCGCGATACTATTATACATCCGAGGCGCCGTTCGGTACAGCGGAGATCCCAATTTTCCTTCACAGCGGGATTCTGATTTTTGCCTGTGTACGGTGTTGATTAATTTGCCATTTTCGTGTATGATGAAAAAAGAATCGCCGATGGGAAGGAGAAGCTTTATGAAACATATTAAAACCATCAACAAAGGAAATCTCAGAAAGACTGCCGCCGGGGGTGGCTGCGGCGAATGCCAGACCTCCTGCCAGTCCGCATGCAAAACCTCCTGCACCATTGCCAATCAGGAATGCGAGCGCCGGGGCAAAGCCGAGCGCGGCACGAGGGGCAGATAAATTCATAACCTTAGGATGTAAGCGGCAGGCAGTATTGCCTGCCGTTTCAACGGACGTAACGGACTTGCGGCCGCACAGGAACGCGCGGCGACGGGAGAATATCATATGATCCACCAATTTCAGCACAATCAAGTGAATATAGTATTAGACGTTGCAAGCGGGGCGGTCCATCTGATGGACGACCTCGGATATGCGCTATGCTCGAAGCTCGCCCCACCGCTTCCGGAGCGTTGTCCTCCCGAACTGATACGCGCATTCGAGCCGGAATGTTCCCGGGAAAAAATCGAGGAAACCTACGGAGAACTCCTGGCGCTTTACCGGGAGGGAATGCTCTTTTCGGAAGACGAGCCGATTCCCGCCGGGATGATAAAGCCCGAGCAGATTCCGGTCAAAGCTTTGTGCCTACATGTTTCCCATGACTGTAATCTTCGCTGCAGCTATTGTTTTGCGAACACCGGCGATTACGGCAGCGCCCGGTCCCTGATGAGCAGCGAAACGGCGCGCCGCGCCATCGATTTCGTCATTGAGAAGTCCCAGAAGCGACGCAATATTGAGATTGACTTTTTCGGCGGAGAGCCGCTCATGGCCTGGAAAACCGTCAAGGACACCGTGGAATATGCAGAAGCCCAAGGTAAACTGCACGGAAAGAACTTCCGGTTCACGATCACCACGAACGGGATGCTCTTAAACGACGAGATTTCCAAGTACATAAACGAACATATGGACAACGTGGTGCTCTCCGCCGATGGGCGAAGGGAGATCCACGACGCGATGCGCCCGACGCCTTCCGGAAAGGGAAGCTACGACATCGTCCTGCCGAAATTCAAAAAGCTTATGGAAAGCCGTCCGATGAACAAAGATTATTACCTGCGCGGGACGTACACCGCGCGAAACCTCGATTTTTCGCAGGATGTGATGGATCTGTACCGGGCGGGATTCGATCAGATTTCGATGGAACCGGTGGTTGCGCCGGACGGCTGCGGGTACGAGCTAAAGAAAAGCGACCTTGGCCGCCTGCGGGAAGAATACTGGAACTTAGCCGACCGTCTTTTGCAGATAGACGAAGCGGGCGGATTTTTGAATTTTTTCCACTTTAACGTGAGCCTCGACCAGGGCCCCTGCATCATCAAACGTCTGCGCGGCTGCGGCGCGGGTTGCGAATATGCCGCGGTAACTCCGGAAGGAGATATATACCCCTGTCATCAGTTTGCGGGCGACCCGGAATTCCGGATGGGAAACGTCTTGGACGGGAGTTTTGACCGGCAAAGGGCGGCGGCCTTCGCGGGCGTGAGCGTCTATACGCGGGAACCCTGCCGGGAGTGCTGGGCGCGCTATTATTGCAGCGGAGGCTGCAGCGCCGCCAATTTTCACGCAAACGGCGATATCAACCGCTGCTATGAAATGGCGTGCGAGCTGGAACGGATGCGTCTGGAATGCGCGATTTCCCTCGCCGCCGTACGCGCCGGGAACGAAGAAGCGGCATTAGCGTAATCCGGTCCGGTTCCGTGCGGAAATATTATTTATTGCGGGGAGCGGAGCACATGCGGAAGGGTCCTTATCTATACTATACCATCGGGAAGCAAAAGCACATCGCCTTGATCGCGCACGACAACAAGAAGGACGATTTGGTGGAATGGGTGAGCCAAAACGAATCCATCTTGAAAGGCCACTTTTTATGCGGCACCGGAACCACCGCGCGGCTCATCGCGGAAAAGACCGGCCTTCCCGTAGTCGCTTATCACAGCGGTCCGCTCGGCGGCGACCAGCAAATCGGCTCCCGAATCGTGGAAGGCGAAATTGATTTCGTCATTTTCTTCTGGGATCCTCTCGAGGCCCAGCCGCACGACCCGGATGTCAAGGCGCTGCTGCGCATTGCCGCGTTGTACGATATTCCGCTGGCCCATAACCGCGCAACGGCGGATTTTCTGCTCACGTCCCGGTTTATGAAGGAAGAGTACGCCCGCCGGGTGCTCGATTACAACGCGGTTATCAAAAACCGCCTCGGACAGTTTATGAAAGAGCCCTGACAGCAAGGAAATCCGCAAGGGGCGAAAAATTGCCCGCGCTCACTCGGTTGAGAATTTAAAAAACCGCTTGACAAAGGCGAAAGTCCGTGATAATTTGTTACAAACTCAATACATAAACCATGGATGCAGAGATCAAACCGTCAGCGCGCTCACAGAGAGTCGGGGCAGCTGAGAGCCTGGCAGAAAGCGGGACGGCAAATGGACTGCGGAGGGTGCGTTGAACAACGGGTTCTGCCCGCTCAGTATGCGCAACGCGGCGCCGGCGTTATCGGGCGGGGAGTGTGTTGGCGCTCTGATTTGAGATGGGCGGTTTTGTACCGCCAAGCAAGGTGGCACCGCAGACAAGATGTCTGTCCTTGAGTACGTTTGGTACTGGGGACGGGCGTTTTTTTATTCCCTTGCGCTCAGCCAACGGGAGGTTCAGGACAAAATAATAACGGAAAGGGAGTAACACAATGAAAAAGTTCATAGCAATGATTCTGTCGGTGGGTATGATTTTCGCGGTTTCCGCCTGCGGTTCCAATCCGGAAGAGGAGCAGACGGGACAGGACGCCATTCAGGTAGGCATCGTTCAGCTCATCGAAAACGGAGCCTTTGCCGATATGCGCGAAGGGTTCATCGAAAAGATGCGGGAGCTCGGGTATTCGGAAGATAAGATGGTCTTCGACTATAAAAATGCCAACGGTGATACCGCCACGCTCAACGCAATCTGCCAATCCATGGTGGACGCGAAAAAAGATTTAATCGTGACGATAGCAACTCCTCCGACGCAGGCGATGGTCAATCTGGACAGCGGCATTCCCGTGTTCTTTATCTCGGTTTCCAATCCAGTCGGGGCCGGCGTGATTACGGAGATGAACAAGCCGGATAAAAACGCGACCGGGACCTCCAACTTCATCCCCGTGGACGAAATGTTCAAGTTGGCCGACAAGCTGACCCCGGGCGNNAAACCTACGGCCTCATTTATAACACCGGCGAGATCAATTCCGTGACCACAATCGAAAGCGCGAAGGCATATTTGGAAAAAGCCGGTCTTAGCTACAAGGAAGCGGTTGTCACCGCATCTTCCGAGGTGCAGCAGGCGGCCCAGTCGCTTGTCGGGCAGGTGGACGCTTTCTTCATCCCCAACGACAGCATGGTGCAAAGCGCGCTTCCACAGGTGGCGGAAGTGGCGAAGGATGCGAAGATTCCGGTTTACGGGAGTTCGGCGGTTATGGTTGCCTCCGGCGCTTTCGCCACGATCAGCATCGACGACAAGACCATCGGCGCCATGACGGCGGAGATGGCGGATACGTACCTGAAGGGCACCCCGATTGCGGAAATCCCGGCCGTCGTGGTATCCGAAGTCGTAGTGGTGATCAACAAAACCACGGCGGATGCCATCGGGGTTGCGATTTCCCGGGAGGTATTGGACAACGCGAAGATCATGGAGTCCTGAAACACCGCGCAGAATTAAAACGAAAAGAATCATTGACCGGTACGGCTATAGACATGCGCGCAAAGGCGCATGTCTATAGCCTGCCGCAAAGACGATTGCCGCTTGCGGTTCGCCGGCCGGCGAATCTGGCGGGAGGAAATTGTCTTAGGAACCTTAAGGAAGGACGGGAAAACTTTGACGCTTGCAATCGGCTCGTTGCAGCTTGGCTTTATTTATGGACTGCTTGCTTTGGGCATCTATATCTCTTTTCGTATCCTGAATATTCCGGATCTGACCGCAGACGGCAGCTTTACTCTGGGGCTCTCGGTTTCCGCCGCGCTGACGCTGGCGGGGCATCCGCTTCTCGGAATCCTTTTTGCCATTGCGGCGGGCGCCGCGGCGGGTGCGGTGACCGGGCTGCTGCAGACGAAGCTTGAGATTCACCCGATCTTAGCGGGCATTCTGACCATGAGCAGTCTGTACAGCGTCAACCTGTTCATCCTCGGCAGCCGCTCGAATCTTTCGCTGATTGGCGCCGGTACGATTTTCAGCGTGGCGCAGCCCCTATTGGGAGGGAGCAAGGAGGTTGTGAAGACCGTGCTGCCGCTTCTTGTCTGCCTTATCTGCATGGCGGCGCTCACATGGTTTTTCAAGACGCATTTGGGCCTTTGCATCCGCGCAACAGGGAATAATGAAGATATGGTGCGATCCTCCTCGATTAATGTCGATGCGATGAAGATTGTTGCTCTAGCGGTTTCCAACGCCTGCGTTGCCCTGTCCGGGGGCGTATTGGCGCAGTATCAGGGGTACGCGGATATCAGCTCCGGCATCGGCATCGTGGTGGTCGGTCTTGCTTCCGCCATCATCGGAGAAGTCTTTTTCGGCCGCCGATCCGTCATGACCGGTTTGATTTCGGCCGTGTTCGGCGCAACCCTGTACCGCTTTATGATCGCGGCGGCGCTCAAGACCAACGTCTTTCCGGCCTTTGCCTTCCGGCTTATTTCCGCGGTCATCGTAATTCTCGCGCTTTCCCTGCCGGTAGTTCGCCGGAAGGTTCAATTTGACCGAATGAGAAAGAAGGTGGGCTAAGATGCTGCGGATCACGGACGCCTGCAAGACCTTTCTGAAGGGAACCGTAAACGAGCACACGGCGCTCGACCGTCTGAGCCTCTCGCTTGGGGAGGGAGAGTTCGTCACAGTGATCGGGTCCAACGGCGCGGGGAAATCCACCCTGTTTAACGCCATCGGCGGAACTTTCCTGCTCGATCACGGCACAATTGAACTGGAAGGAAAGGATATTACGTTTCTTCCGGAACACAAACGCGCCATAATGATCGGCCGGTTGTTCCAGGATCCCCTCAAGGGCTCCGCGCCCGACATGACAATTGAGGAAAACCTCGCCTTGGCATACAGCCGTAAAAAGGGGAATCCTCTTCGGAGAGGAGTCCGCCGCTGCGATACGGAGTTTTTCCGGGAGGAAATCACCCGCTTCGGCATGGGGTTGGAGGAGCGTATGAAGACAAAGGTCGGACTTCTTTCCGGCGGGCAGCGGCAGGCGCTCTCCCTGCTGATGTCCACCATCGGAAAGCCGCGCCTTTTGCTGCTCGACGAGCACACCGCGGCGCTCGATCCTGCTTCGGCCGAAAAGGTGATGCAGATCACGAAGGATATCGTAAGCCGGGAGCGGCTTACCACCATGATGATCACGCATAATATCCAGTCGGCCCTGAAAACGGGGACGCGGACCATCATGATGGACCGCGGGCGGATTATCTTGGATATTTCCGGGGAAGAACGGGCGCAGATGACCGTTTCACGCCTGATGGAACTGTATACCCGCCACAGCAACGCCGTTTTTGACAACGACCGCATGCTTCTTTCGGAAAGCGGGGAACAGGGCGGTTGAATGCTCCGCCCTGTCTTTCTCTGGCGGGATATAGAAGCCAAACGGCTCCGATGCCCTGTAAAAAACGAAACGGAGGAATATTTTCCGCAGAAGCACGCAATATCATTTGACTTGACGGTTCCATTGGTGGTATAACAGAATCATCCTCCGCGCCGCCGTAAATGCCTGCGTGGGAGTAAAAGCCGTACGGCCAGCTGTGCTGTTTCGGCTTTTTTTGCAAGGATGATTGTGAGGTTCATATTGGTTTTATGTTGGAACAAATAGAAAAGCTGAAAAAAGAACGGGGCGCGGTGATCTTAGCGCATTATTACCAGAAACCGGAGATTCAGGATATCGCCGACTTTGTGGGCGATTCTTTGGAACTGAGCCGGAAAGCGACGGAGATTCAGGCCGACGTAATCGTGTTTTGCGGCGTCCACTTCATGGCGGAGAGCGCAAAGATACTCAATCCTGAAAAAACGGTGCTGCTTCCCGCGGCTTTTGCCGGGTGCCCCATGGCCGATAGGATTACCGAGGAGGACGTTATGAGGCTTCGGCGCGAGCATCCGCGCGCCGCCGTCGTCACCTATGTCAACTCCAGCGCCAAGGTTAAGGCTGCAAGCGATATCTGCTGCACTTCCTCCAACGCGGTGAAGGTGGTGCGCTCCCTTCCCGAGCGGGAAATCATCTTTGTGCCCGACCGGAATTTGGGGCGCTATGTGGCGCAGTTTTGCCCGGACAAGGAATTCTTTTACGGAAACGGGTGCTGCCCCATACACGATCGGATATCGGCGGCGGATGTTCAGAACGCGCGCTGCGCGCATCCGGAATCGCCCGTGCTTGTGCATCCGGAGTGCAGGCCGGAAGTTATAGGTCTTGCCGATTTTACCGGCAGCACCGCGCAGATTCTGCAGTATGTCAGAAACTCGGACAGGGAAGAATTCATCATTGGAACGGAAGAAGGTCTTTTGCACCGCGCGCGTCAGCTTGCCCCCGGGAAGACTTTTCATGTACTCGGAGGTCCGCTCATCTGTTCCGACATGAAGCTTGGTTCCCTCGCGGAGGTGCTGCACGCGCTTCAATGCATGGAAAAGCGCATCGAGTTGGATGCGCGGCTGATTGAAAAAGCGGCGGGCAGCCTTTCCCGTATGCTTGCGGTCTGAAGGGAGGAGTTTTGTGAGAAGATATCTATCATCCAAAAATCCCGTCGACATGGACCGAATGGAGTTTGATGTCGTCATCGTCGGCAACGGCGTGGCAGGTTTGTATGCCGCGTTGCAGTTAGACGGCAGGCTTAGCTGCGCCGTTCTGAATAAATTAGGCCGTGAAGACAGCAATTCGCTCTACGCCCAGGGCGGCATCGCGGCGGTTATGGACGAGAACGACACGCTGGAATCGCATTTTCAGGACACAATGGAAGCCGGGGCGGGGCTGTGTATTGAAGAGGCGGTCAAGGTATTGGTGGAGGAGGGGCCGGACGATATCCGGCGGCTGCTTTCCTTAGGCGTGCCTTTTGACACGGACAAGGCCGGGAAGCTTCTCCTGACCCGGGAAGGGGCGCACCATCGCAACCGCATTGTTCACATTCAGGGCGACGCAACCGGGCTTTACGCTACAAAGCACTTGTTGGAAGTTGCGCTCAAACGGGAAAACCTTCATTTTTACGACAATCTGATGCTTGTGGACGTGGTCACCGACCAGAACGGCCGGACCGCCGGCGTAACCGCCCTCGACGGAGAAAACAAGATGTGGTACTTTTCGGCTCCCCATGTGATTTTGGCCACCGGCGGAGTCGGGCACGTTTACCGAAACAGCACGAACGCCCGCAGCGCTACGGGGGACGGCATAGCGGCTGCGCTTCGCGCCGGCGCGGCGGCGCGCGATATGGAATTCGTCCAGTTCCATCCGACGGCGCTTGCGCACCCCGATCAGAGCGGCCGGTTTTTCCTCATTTCGGAGGCGCTCCGGGGNNAAAGGACGTTCATCCCATGGCGGATCTTGCCCCGCGCGATGTGGTCGCGCGCGCCATTATCGAGCAGATGAAAAAATACGACCTACCCTATGTTTACTTAGATATCAGTTCCCGGTCGCGGCGCTTTTTGAAAAACCGCTTTCCGACCATCTATGAGGAATGCATGCGCCGGGATATCGATATCTCCGTCAACTGGATCCCCGTCCTGCCAATCCAGCATTATTTTATGGGCGGGGTGCAAACGAACCTGCAAGGAGAGACCCGGGTAAAAGGGCTCTTTGTCTGCGGCGAATCCGCTTCCACCGGCGTGCACGGCGCGAACAGACTTGCCAGCAACTCGCTGCTCGAGTGCCTCGTCTTCGGACGCAGAAGCGCGGAGTATATCAACGAAACCGCGGGAGATTGGCCCAAGGCGGATCTGCTGTTTGAAGAAGAAGCACGGGAGCGCCGAGAGATGGACGTGGTTTCCTTCCGGACGCAGCTTCGAAACGCCATGTCGAAATGCGCGGGAATTATCCGAGACAAGGAGAGCATGGAATGGGCGATCGAGCTGATCTCGGGGTTTTATGATCAGCTCTCCTCCGCGCAGCTGTGTACGAAATTGGAGTTTGAAACAATCAATATGGCCACGGTAGGCCTCGAAATTCTCCGCGCGGCGCTCCGGCGGGAGAAAAGCATCGGAGCGCATTACCGGAGCGACAGTAAATGAGAGGACAAAGAGGGAAACAACCGGGAACGGCGCGGAAGCTTTCGCCGTTTCCGGGGGGTTCCTAGGAATGACGGAGGGTTTCCTATGCAGTTTATGGAACACTTGGACGAACTGATCCGCACGGCGCTTCGCGAGGATATCGGTACAGGAGACATCACGACCCTCGCAACCATTCCCGCAGACAAAGAAATACGGGGACTCTTTCTCGCCAAGGAAAGCGGAGTAATTTGCGGACTTCCGGTCGTGGAACGCGTATTCGCCCATATGGATCCTGAAATTCGTCTCCAAAGCGGGAAAAAAGACGGGGAATCGGTCTCGCGCGGAGAATTTTTCGCCGAGGTATCGGGGCCGGCCCGGGGTATTCTGACGGGGGAGCGGGTGGCGCTCAACTTTCTGCAGCGCCTGTCCGGCATCGCGACCCGCACCAGAAGCTGCGTGGAGGCGGTGAAGGGAACCGGGGCGAAGATTACCGACACCCGAAAAACCACCCCGGGGCTTCGCGTGCTGGAAAAGTACGCCGTGCAGATGGGCGGCGGCTCCAATCACCGCATGGGCCTCTCGGACGGCATCCTCATTAAGGACAACCACATCATGGCGGCCGGCGGTATTGCCGCGGCTGTGGAAGCGGCGCGGAAATTGGCGCCGCATACCCTGAAAATCGAAGTGGAAGTGGAAAGCATCCCTATGATCGAGGAGGCGCTTTCCTGCGGCGCGGATATCATTATGTTAGACAACATGGCCTTGGAGGAGATGGCGCAGGCGGTCCGGCTGATCGGGGGACGCGCGTTAGTCGAGGCGTCCGGCAACATGGGAGACCGGGATCTGCGGGCGGTGGCGGAAACCGGGGTCGATTTTATCTCCATAGGCGCGCTGACCCATTCTGTGAAGGCGCTTGACATCAGCCTGCGCTTTCAAAAAAAATGAATTATTCAAATACGAATCAGAGCGCAGGGAATCCCCCTGCGCTCTGCTGTTACGGGCAATCCTTGGCTGATGCCGAACTTTTTCAAAGAGGCCAAAACGCTTCTTTACAGAATGCTGACGCCGAAGATCCGGGCCGTTTCCTTCAGACCGTCGTCGATTTCTTCCCTGGAAAAACCGCTGGCTTCGAGATCCCGGTCGCTCATTTCATTCAGTCTGCAATAAAAGTCGACGGCAAGCTCCAAATAGTTTGCGTTTCCGGAGTCCATCTCATCAAACAGAAGATTTTCAGCCTCATTAAACAGCCCGTTTTGCAGCATTTCGGACAGCCGGAAATAGAGAAAATCCGTTTCCGGGTCACCGGAAACCCGGTAATCCGTGGTATCCCGGTCAAGCTTGATTTTAGCTAACAGTTTCGCAAAACCAAGAATTTGGTTCATGGCCCAGTCGTCCTTCAGCACGGCCTTCTCTCCTCCCGCCGGCAGCATGCCGGCAGTGGCATTATAGCACATGCCGCGAAGGCCCGTCCATGGGCTGTGCCGCTTTTTGCACAAAGGGCGAAATCGGGAAGGATTTCCAAGTCGGGCTTGTTTGTTCGTTTGCGTTTGTGATACCATGGGAAAGCAGAAAAGCAAGCCGGAACGGAAGGGAAAGGGAGGGTTCGTTTTGATATTCGACAAGCCCCTCGAGGAAGTCGCGGCTTCCAGAAAATCGGTCAGGACATATGAAAACCGGCCTTTGCCGGACGGGACGCTTCATGAACTGGAACGCTATATGGAGGGGTTATCCAATCCCTTCGGAGGGAGCGTTCGTTTCCGGCTATTAAAATCAGGAGCTTCCGCCGGCGGGGAGAAGCTCGGAACCTATGGGATGATTAAAGGCGCCTCATATTTTTTCGGCGCGGCCGCGAAGCCCTCGGATTTTTCTTTGGAAGCGCTCGGATATGCGTTTGAACAGCTGATTCTTTTTGCATCGTCTAAGGGGCTCGGCACCTGCTGGTTAGGTGGGTCGTTTCAAAAATCAAGGTTTGCCGCGGCCATGCATGTTGGATGCGGCGAGCTATTTCCCGCCGTTTCCCCTGTGGGTTACCCGGCCGAAAAGAGGCGCGCGGCCGAAAATCTGATGCGTAAGGCCGTGGGCGCCGACCGCCGAAAACCCTGGAGCGAGCTGTTCTTCGACGAGGCCTTCGGCCGCCCGCTTTCTCCCGAAAAAGCCGGGAAGTATAAGATGCCGCTGGAACTGGTACGGCTGGCGCCTTCGGCATCCAACCTGCAGCCGTGGCGGATTGTGCGCAGCGGCTCCTGCTGGCACTTCTTTCAGCAAAAGCATTCGGCCCTCGGCTTTGCCTTTCCCTATGACATCCAGCGCATCGACATAGGGATTGCCGCCTGCCATTTCCACCTTGCCGCGCTGGAACTTGGGCTAAAGGGAGCCTTTGTCCGGCACGAAAGTCCGCCGGAAGGTTCCGAACAAACGCGCTATTTCATGACCTGGAAAGAAGACCGAAAGATGTAAGCCGAGAAGGTTTTCGCACAGGTTGAGAGCGGGAATATATAGCTTTGAGGAATATACGATGGATCCGCTCTTGTAATTCCTCTGCATTTGCTATAATATAACAGCAGAGGACAAGCTGTAAGGGGAGGGATCCAATTGGAACTGAGCCAGCTTCAGTATTTTGTTGCGATCGCGGAATTGCAGAATATTTCCAAAGCATCGCAGCGGCTCAATATTTCCCAGCCCTCCCTGTCGAAAAGCATATCAAAGTTGGAAAAGGAGTTGGGAACGAAGCTCTTTGACCGGGCCGGAAAACGGATTATTCTCAACGATCAGGGCAGCCGGTTTTTAGCCGGCGTTCAGTTGTCGCTGCAGGATCTTGAGGACGCCAAGGCTTTGGTGGAAAACATGGCGGAAGGCGCGACCCAGAAGATCAGTATCGGATTGTTCGGCGCGCACTCATATCTTGACGCATGTCTTCAGGCATTCGGAAAGCGGCATCCAAAGGTTGAATTTGTGATTTCCTGTCATATTGGTGCGTCGGACCATCTGGAAACGGACCTGTTTGACATGATGCTGTATCCGGAAAGCGCCGCCTTTAAAAAATATAAGGGCTTTCCGATTGCGCGGGAACGGTTTTATCTTGCGGTTCCGGCCTCTCATCCGCTTGCCGGACAGGGGAATACGGAGTCGCGGAAATTGGCGGAAGAAAAATTTGTATTCCTTCGCAATACTAACCGCAATCTGGAACGGCCGTACCTTCATTGCATCGGCAGCGGTTTCCGGCCGAAAATCAAGTGTACGACGGACAGCAAGGTTTCGCATCGAAGCATCATATCACTCGGTCTGGCAATCGGATTCGCCGCCGAGGGAGACAAGGCCTTCTACGCGGAGGATCCCAATATTTCCTTATTGGCGATAGACGAGGAAGAATTTACGCAGTCCGTCATGATCGGTTTCAAGCGGGAAAAGCATTTGTCCGAAACGGCAAGGCAGTTTCGGGATTTTGTGGCGGAGTATTATGGAATTGACCTTTCCGGGGAAATGAAAACATGACCGATGCCGGGACGGGAGCGCGTCCCGGCGGGCTGGGCTATGAAAAGAGGATGCGATATGCGGATTGATATCAGATTTCTTTGCCCGGAACTGGTTGATACAATGAACAGCGGATTTTACGCGGTACCGGAAGGGGCAACGGTCCGGGATTTATTCCATGTCTGCCTGCGGGAGAATCAAGTGGAATTTGAGGAAGACTGGCTCAAGCGTCTCCTGTTTTTGGCGGACGGGAAACCGGTCGGCTGGGACACCGGCTTGGACGGGGTTAAAAAAGTACTTGTTCTCCATGCGGTTTAAGCGGGGGATATCGCAAACGGTTTCAAAACAAAGCTCGTAGACGGAGGCTTTCGCAGTATGCGGAGGCCTTCGTTTTTTTCCTTACATCTAGGGGAGGAATTTTACTTCCGAACCGATGCCGACAGGATTCTCTTGACAACCGTCAGCTTGTACTGTAAAATGAAAGCACAAAATGACAACTTATAAATAATTACAAGTTGTCGATAAACTCGAATTGAGTAAAGGAGGCTTTTATGAAGAAGCTAATCGGAGTGATTGTAGCCTTGTCGTGTATGCTTATGCTTTTTTCCTTAGCTGCCTGCTCGGACAGCACAACGCCCGCTGACGGTACGCAAGCCGGTTCCCAGGGCGGCGGAACGCAGGAGCCTGCTTCTGCGAAGCCGATCAAAGCGGTCTTTGCGGACGCAGACTGGGACAGCATCCGCTTTCACAATGCCGTAGCCATGCTGATCGGAGAGGCCGCATATCAGATTGACGGCGAAGAAGTTACGGGGACAACGCCGATTACCTACAATGCGCTGAAGACGGGCGATATTCAGGTTTATATGGAATTGTGGACGGATAACCTTGCTACCTATCGAGAAGATTTGGAAGCGGGCGCGTTTCGAGAGCTTGGCCTGAACTTCGGCGACGATATGCAGGGCTTCTATGTGCCGCGCTACGTCATCGAGGGAGACGCCTCCCGCGGAATCGAGCCGCTTGCGCCGGATTTGAAGCACGTAAAAGATCTGAAAAAATACAGCCATGTGTTTCCGGATCCCGACGATCCTTCCAAGGGGAGACTTTATGGCGCAATCTCGGGCTGGTCTGTTGACGAAATTATGCGCAATAAATTTGCGTTCTATGGGCTAAACGAGAATTTCAATTATATTGATCCGGGTTCCGGGACTACCTTAGCAGCCTCCATCTCGGCTGCCTGTGAGAAGGGGGAACCCATTGTGGCGTATTACTGGGAGCCGACCTGGATTATGGGCAAGTACGACTTGGTGCTTTTAGAAGATGCGCCCTATCAGGAAGAGCTGTATTTTGAAGGAAAATGCGCCTGTCCCGCGGTTCCCGTCATGGTCGGTGTCAGCAATGATTTCTATGAAGCGGCGCCCGAGTTCTGCGCGTTTTTAAGCAACTATCAGACCTCCAGTGCCCTTACCTCCGAAGCTCTGAGATATATGGAGGAGACCGGCGCCACGGAAGCGGAGACCGCCAAGTGGTTCTTAAAGCAGCACGACGAACTGCTTGATCAGTGGCTGCCCGCCGACAAGGCCGAGCTTGTCCGCGCCGCGCTGAACGGTTAGATGGGGAGTGGTTGAATGCCGGAATGGGTAGTAACATTCCCCGAGCAGCTTTTTATTGATATCAAGGAGCCGATTGACAAAGCAATCCACTATATGGTGGTCGAGTGGGATCCTTTTTTCAACGGAATCTCTCTTATCCTGCGCAGTATGCTCAACGCCGTCAGCGACGGGATTAACCTCATTCCGTGGTGGCTTCTGCTTGCCGCGGTTGTGCTGGCTACTTATAAAATATCCAAAAATACCGTGCGGGCCGTCTTTTACGGGCTGATGCTCTTTTTCATCGGCCTGATCGGCCTGTGGTCCCTCATGTACCTTACCCTCTCGATTGTCGTTACGTCCGTCGTTATCTCTCTGCTGATCGGGTTCCCGATCGGAATCTTAGCGGCGTCCAGCAAAAAAGTGGATGTCGTTGTCCGACCCATCTTGGATACCATGCAGACGATGCCAAGCTTTGTCTATTTGATTCCCGCCGTGATGCTATTGGGCCTTGGGAACGTCCCGGCGGTCATCGCAACGACAATTTATGCGGTGCCGCCGGTCATCCGGCTGACCAGTCATGGAATCCGGCAGGTTGACACGGAGGTGGTGGAAGCCGCCAGGGCATTCGGCTCCACCAAGGCGCAGACGCTGTTCAAGGTGCAGATTCCCCAGGCGTTGCCCACCATCATGACGGGCGTTAATCAGACGATTATGATGGCCATTTCCATGGTGGTCACCTGCTCCCTGATCGGAGCGTCCGGCTTAGGCGCGGAGGTCATCCGGGGAATGAACCGACAAGAGAGCGGCAGAGGGTTTGCTGCCGGTATTGCGATCGTAATCCTTGCCATTATATTGGATCGGACGACACAGGGAATTATTAAGAAGGACGGGAAAACGTATGAAGGATGAGAGACGGGAAAAAGACATCATCCTGCGTGCGGAGCACCTGTATAAGCTTTACGGCGCCAATAAGGCCGCCGCCCGCGAGATGCTGAACGAAGGCAGAGAAAAGGATGAAATTTTTCAGAAGACCGGCGTGACGGTTGCGGTAAACGACGTCTCGTTTGAGGTGGAACGGGGCAAGATTTTCGTTTTGATTGGGATGTCCGGTTCGGGAAAGTCCACGGTGGTCCGATGCCTCAACCGGCTCAACGAGGCGACGTCCGGCAAGGTCCTGTTTGAAGGACAGGATATTGCATGCTACAGCCGGGAGGAGCTTCTGGAATTCAGAAGAAGCAAAATCTCCATGGTATTTCAGAGCTTCGGCCTTATGTCCCACCGGGATGTGTTGGGAAACGTGGCCTACGGGCTTGAGGTGCGCGGCATGAAGAAGCCAGAGCGCGAAGAGCAGGCCATGAAGATGATCTCCTTGGTGGGACTTGAGGGGTGGGAGCACAAAAAGATTACGGAGCTCAGCGGCGGCATGCGGCAGCGGGTCGGCATCGCGCGGGCCCTGGCGAACAACCCGGACGTGCTGCTCATGGACGAGCCGTTCGGC
>DCTG01000231.1:263-4965 GCA_002329245.1 Clostridiales bacterium UBA1446 | reverse complement strand
GCTTGACGAGCCCTCCATGGGCCTTGCGCCGCTTTTGGTGGAACAGATCTTCGAAATCATCAAGGATCTCAATCAAGCGGGAACGACCATTCTGCTTGTCGAACAGAACGCCGGCATGGCTTTGGAAATCGCCAACCGGGCATACGTGCTCGAAACCGGCTGCATTACGCTCTCGGGCACCGGATGCGAGCTTTCCCAGAGCGAGGAAATCAAAAAGGCCTATTTAGGCGGCTGAAGAATAAAAAAAGAAAAGAACGCACCGCGCTTGAGCGCGGTGCGTTTGTTCTTTACCTGCTGAATTGTCGCGGGGGAGGGGAGTGTCGTCCAATCAGCCGCCAGGGTAAGCGAGGGGCATTCTCGTTTTATGGAGGCTGCGCGCATGAAATCGTTCGATCAGTTCCTTATCCTCAGCGGTCGCCTCTCCGGTCAGGAGATAACGGTCGATCCTCGCGTAGGTAATGCCCATTTCGCCTTCATCCGTCTGCCCTTCAAAGAGAGCCGCCGAGGGAGCCTTTTCCATCACGCAGCGGGGAGCGCCAAGATAGTCGAGAAATTCATAGATTTCCGTAACGGTGAGGTCTGCGATGGGGTTGAAGTCATGGGCGCCGTCGCCCCATTTGGTGAAGTAACCCATATACGCCTCGCTCCGGTTGCCCGTTCCCGCAACTAGGCGGTTTTCCGATGCCGCCACGGCGTAAAGGGTAAGCATCCGCAGGCGGGGAGAAATGTTGGCGGAAGCCATGTCGGACAGGTTCACGCCGGAAGCCGAAATGGTCTCGAGCAGGAGAGATTTCACCGCGCTTAAATCCACCGTGCGCAGGGAAATGGAATACTGCGAAGCGACCGAGCACGCGTCTTCGCGGTCCATTTCATAATTTCGTTTCGACATGCAGGGGAGGATGAGTCCGACCGTGTTGTCACAGGCCTTTTTGCATAGGATGCCCACCAACGCGCTGTCCTTGCCGCCGCTCAGCCCCAATACAATACCGTCCGCGCCGCTTTGCCGCAGCTGGTTTTGAATAAAGGCAATTCTGTTTTCCAGTTCCGTTTGATAGTTTCGCATATTCCATACCTCCTCTGCATGAATTGTTCGTATTGCCGGATTGTTTATTGCTCCAAAGCCGCCCGGATAAATTCAAGGAAAAGCGGGTGCGCTCGGTTCGGGCGGCTTTTAAACTCGGGATGAAACTGAACGCCGACGAAAAAGCGGTTCTGCGGCAGCTCGATTGTTTCGACAATCCTGCCGTCCGGGGAGGTGCCGCTGATTACGAGGCCGGCCTTTTCCATAAGCTCCCGGTACTGATTGTTGAATTCGTAGCGGTGGCGATGACGCTCGAAAATGAGATCGGTATGATAAGCCCGCTCAAGGAGGGTGCCGGGGACTACTTTGCAGGGGTAGCTGCCCAAACGCATCGTGCCGCCCTTCGGAATTTCGTCGTTCTGATCCGGCATGAAATCAATGACCGGGGTCACGCGGGATTCATCGAATTCCCCGGAGTTGGCGTGGGGAAGAGAGCAGACGTTCCGCGCAAACTCAATCACGGCAATCTGCATGCCAAGGCAGAGGCCGAGGTACGGGACGTTGTGCTCGCGGGCGTATTTTGCGGCGAGGATTTTGCCTTCAATGCCGCGGTTTCCGAACCCGCCGGGAATCAGAATGCCGGCGCAGTCTTTTAATAGTCCGTCCACGGTTTCAGCCGTCACGGTTTCGGAGTCGATCCACTCGATCCGAACCTTGGACTCCAGCTCGTATCCGGCGTGGCGCAGCGCTTCGCTGACGGAAAGATAGGCGTCGTGGAGCTTGATATATTTGCCGACGAGGGCAATGGTAACCGTTTTATTCCGGTTCGAGATGCGCGCTAACATCCGGTTCCAGTCGGAGAGTTCCGGCGGGGGAGCCGTGATGCAGAGCTCGCGGCATACGATATCGGAAAAATGCTGCCGTTCGAGCATATTCGGAACTTCATATAAAATGGGTATGGTCTGATTTTCTATCACGCAGTCCGGTTTGACATTGCAAAACAGCGCGATTTTCTGCATAATGCTCTCGTCCACCGGTTCGTCCGCGCGAATTACGATGATGTTCGGAGAAATACCCATGGACTGAAGCTCACGCACCGAATGCTGCGTGGGCTTGGATTTATGTTCTCCCGAGCTCCGGATATAGGGAACAAGGGTCACGTGTATAAAAAGACAGTTCCGGCTGCCGACTTCGATGGAAATTTGGCGGATTGCTTCCAAAAAAGGCTGGCTTTCAATGTCGCCGGTGGTGCCGCCGACTTCCGTGATTACGACATCCGCTTCGGTTTCACTGGCTACGCTGTACACGAAGCTTTTGATTTCGTTGGTGATATGGGGAATGACCTGGACCGTTGCGCCCAAATACTCCCCGTTGCGCTCCTTATTGAGTACGTTCCAGTAAACCTTTCCGGTGGTGAGATTGGAATACCGGTTCAGGTTTTCGTCGATAAAGCGTTCGTAATGCCCGAGGTCCAGGTCGGTTTCCGCGCCGTCCTCCGTAACGAACACTTCCCCGTGCTGATAGGGGCTCATGNNTCCAGGTCGGTTTCCGCGCCGTCGTCTGTCACAAAAACCTCTCCGTGCTGGACAGGATTCATGGTGCCTGGGTCGATGTTGATGTAGGGATCGAATTTCTGCATGGTGACCTTGTAGCCGCGGGCTTTTAAGAGCCGTCCAAGGGAAGCGGCGGTGATTCCTTTTCCAAGACCGGAAACGACACCGCCCGTCACAAAAATATATTTCGCCATACTCGACCTCGACATGTATAACACCGTTCGATCCGTTTCCGGATTTATCTTCTTCCGTGGAGTATTATATTGCCAAAACGGAACCTAAGTCAATCCGGCTCCGCTATGGAAAAGCACTATTAAAAAAAACATAAAAAAACGAACAACGATGCCTTGAATAGGGAGAAAAGCTCCAAGGTTATGTTGCATCGTTGCGAACCTATTTTACAATAGTTTTCGGTATTTATCAATCCTAAGATTGAAATTCCTCCGCCGAAATTTCGCTCCTGTGCCTCCGCGTGCGCTTTCGCTTCTTCCGCTTGCGCTTTGAAAAACGGAAATGCGCCTTAGCCTGGAAACTTGAAATGGCATGGGACAAGGCTCAGGGTATAGATTGCGGGAATATAATGACTGTATCCGTATTTCGACAAATTCTGCAAACGGGGCAAGACCCCAATACGCTGTAAATCAACGATTGAGGAGCTATCAAATGAAAGGGATCATTTTAGCGGGAGGGACGGGGAGCAGGCTTTACCCGCTGACCGCGGCAACATCCAAGCAGATGCTGCCCGTTTACGATAAACCTCTTATTTACTATCCCCTGTCGACCCTGATGTTAGCGGGAATCAGAGATATATTGATTATATCTGCACAGGAGGATATCCCCCGGTTTCAAAAGCTGCTTGGCAGCGGAAGCCAATTCGGGATTTCTTTGTTTTATCAGGTACAACCTTCTCCCGACGGTCTGGCGCAGGCGTTTCTGATCGGAGAGGAGTTTCTCGGCTCGGGAAGCTGCGCTATGATTCTCGGCGATAATATATTTTACGGAAAAGAATTGGAAGGGGTTCTGAAGGAGGCGGCTCAAAAGACAACGGGCGCGACGGTATTCGGTTACCATGTCGACCATCCGGAACGTTTCGGCGTGGTCGAGATTGACCGGGAGGGAAATGCCGTGTCTTTGGAGGAAAAGCCGTCGCAGCCGAAATCAAACTATGCGGTTACGGGCCTTTATTTTTATGACGGGAACGTATCCCGATTTGCACGAAGTCTCAAACCAAGCCGGCGCGGCGAACTGGAAATTACGGACCTGAACAGAGTTTATCTTGACAGGGGAGAACTGGAAGTGAAGCTTTTGGGGCGAGAAAACGCCTGGTTTGACGCCGGAACGGTGGAAAGTTTATTTGAAGCTTCCAATTTTATCAGAACGATGGAAAAGGATCTGAAAAGCAGCGTGGCGTTTCCGGAGGAAATTGCTTACCGCGCGGGTTGGATTGACCGGGAGAAGCTGAGGCAAAGCGCGGAACGGAACAAAAACTCCTCCTACGGCCGGCATTTACTGCGGGTATTGAATGAAGGTGAACGGCATGTCAAAAGCTGAAGAAAAAAAGCTACTCATAACCGGTGCGGCCGGTTTCATAGGAAGCAACTTCGTGTTTTATTTGTTAAAAGCGCATCCCGAATATAAAATTGTGTGCGCCGATGCGCTGACGTATGCGGGCAACCCGGAAAATTTAAGGCGCGCAAAGGGAAAGATAGGCTTCTATCAGGTCGACATTTCGAAGAAAGACGCAGTGAACCGGATGTTTGAGGAGGAGCGCTTCGATGTCGTTGTGAATTTTGCCGCAGAATCCCATGTGGACCGGTCAATTCATGATCCTGCTATATTCCTGAAGACGAACATCATGGGAACCCACACACTCCTTGATGCCGCACAAACAGCATGGCGAAAGAATGGAACATGGAAAGAGAATACAACCTTCCTCCAGGTCTCAACGGATGAGGTCTATGGATCACTCGGTCCGGAAGGCCTCTTCTCCGAGACTACCCCACTCGACCCACACAGCCCCTACTCTGCAAGTAAAGCAGGATCAGATCTCATTGCAAAAGCATACCATGATACCTATGGCATGCCTGTGGTAATCACCCGGTGCTCGAATAATTACGGGCCTTATCAG
>DCTG01000231.1:0-199 GCA_002329245.1 Clostridiales bacterium UBA1446 | reverse complement strand
AAAACCAGGAGAAGTATACAATATCGGGGGGTCGAATGAACGGGAAAATATCGTTATTGTAAAGACAATACTGCATCTCCTACATGAAATGACCAAAGATCCAAAGATCAACGAAGGCCTGATCACCTATGTCACCGACCGGCTTGGCCATGATCGGAGATATGCAATAGATGCCTCAAAGATCAAACGGGAATTCGGA
>DCTG01000058.1 GCA_002329245.1 Clostridiales bacterium UBA1446 | reverse complement strand
GTTGCGCGCCGCGATGGCGGGGCGGCGCGTTTATATCGCCCAGTTTGTCAAATCAATGGAATACCACGAAGCGAAGTGCCCTCTATTTGTTCCGAATATTGAGGTGCACCAGTTCGGTACGGGCTGTATCTTCAGCCGAGCCCCGGACGAGATCGATATTGCCTGCGCCGAAGCGGGGCTGGAAACGGCGGCAGCGATTCTCTCCAGCGGGAAATACGGCCTTGTGATCTTGGACGAGCTGAATGTCGCGCTCCATTTGGGCCTTCTTCAATTTTCGGACGTTGAAAAGGCCATTCGCGGCCGCGCCCGCCACGTGGAAGTCGTCGCGACCGGGCGGTACGCGCCCCAGCCTTTGTTGGATATGGCCGACCTTGTCACCGAGATGCGGGAGATTCGGCACTACTACGAAAAAGGCGTTCCTGCGCGGGACGGTATCGAACGCTGATTTCAAACGTAATTAGAGCGATAGAGAAGCCGGAAAGAAGCGCTTCCTCCAATTGGAGGAAGCGTTTGCGCTTTGCCTTTTTCCTGCCTGCGCAAATCCCGGAAAGAAAACCTCTCTCCCCATAGGTAGAGATTTTGCCTCATGCGCTTTATGCTGATAAGTCGGGCGCGAAAACTATCCCCTAAGGATTGTCGCGACGCTTTGCCCCGCGTTCTTTTTCGTTTTCTAACGGCTTCCTTTCCGGCGGGGGAAGGGGCGCGGAGAAGACGGATACGCCCGAATTTCCGAACGGCTGTTCCTGTGACGGGAAGAAATAATAGATATGGGATTCGTCCAAATAAAAGCTGTGTTCGGAAAAGAGTCGACGGAACAGCCGCAGGTTTGGATCCCGCCTGCCTTTCGCGGGAGAAAGGGAGCGGGCGGCTGCTTCCGGCAGAAGCTTTTTATATTTATAGCCCGGCGGAAAGAGCGAAGCCATGGAAACCGGGTAGCCTGTGGAAAGGTTCCAGGTGTCTGCAAAGCGAAGGCTGATTTCCTCCGACGGTTTGTTTCCGGTCAGGCTCAAATCCCAGTACAGGCTGAAACGCTCCGGACCGGCAAGCGTCACCGTGTAGCGCAAGGAAAGCACGGCGGGGGAGAAGGGACGGCTTTCCGCCAGCGCGAGCCGGAAGGATTCCGATATGGCGGGGAGCAGGGATTTCCGGCAAAGGCTGAGACAAAAAAGCTCAAGCCGGCGGTAATACCGGCCGATGCGGCGTCCGGCGGCCGCCGTAGCCGTGGGAGGAAGTTCCGGCCGTTCCATCTGCAGGCGGAGAACGGGAATTTCTTCAAAGAAATACTCCTGTATGAGAAGGTTGTCGCTCCGGGCAGCCTGCATCCTGAGAGATACCTCCTTCGGTTAATTTGGACAAACCGTATGAAAAGGGATTGTGCGCGCCGGAAGAAAAGCTCTTCCGGCGCGCCTTTGCGGCGGGATGATATCGTAAACTCCGCACGGATGCAGGGCGTTGTTCATCCGGCCGAAGCGGAGGAAAGGGGGGGAAGCGATATGTTTTCACTCTTCGGGAAAACTAATACAGCGTATGTTTTCCGGATAAAAAATGTACTCCCGAACCTGGAAAAATAAAAATTTTGCGCAGAGGGTTTACTTTTACACTTCACAGTGTTAAATTATCTGTTGAAGAAACAGCCCGGCGTGCGGGNNAGGAGGAATGAAGCATGGCGAAACGTCCGGAACGGGCGGATGGGGATTCGCTCTATGAGGCGATTCTCTCCCTGCGGGATGTGCGGGAATGCCGGAATTTCTTTGAGGATCTCTGTACAATGGCGGAGCTGAGCGCGATGGAGCAGCGCTTCGAAGTGGCCAAACTGCTGTATCGGGGCATGATTTACAACGAAATATTGGAACGCACCGGGGCAAGCAGCGCCACAATCAGCAGGGTCAACCGTTCCCTGCGTTACGGAGCGGGCGGGTACAAAGCCGTACTCGAGCGGGACGGGAGCAAATGAACGCATACGGGATTTTGGCTGCGCGCTATGACGACCTCATGTCGGATGTTTCCTATCCGGAATGGGCGGACAGAATTGAGCGGCACTTTCACCGGCATGGACGTCCGGTGCATACCGTACTGGATCTTGCCTGCGGAACGGGCACCCTTTCCTGCCTGCTTGCGCAGCGGGGTTATGAGGTCATCGGAGCGGACAGCTCGGCGGAAATGCTTGCCGTCGCGGCGGAAAAAGCCGGAAGGACCTGCCCGCCCGGAAATCCCATTTTTCTCTGCCAGTCCATGGAGGAGCTTGACCTGTACGGCACCGTAGACGCCTGCCTTTGCTGCCTTGACAGCGTAAACTACCTTCCGGGTCCGAAAGCTCTGCGCCGTATGCTCAGGCGGGTAAGACTGTTCTTGGAACCGGGCGGCATTTTTTTATTCGACATCAACACCCCGGAGCGCCTGCGATCTTTGGACGGACAGGTTTTTCTCGACGAGCGGGAGGATCTGT
This sequence comes from Clostridiales bacterium UBA1446, assembly GCA_002329245.1. GTDB lineage: Bacteria > Bacillota > Clostridia > Oscillospirales > Oscillospiraceae > UBA1446. The sequence continues at coordinate 1,287 of DCTG01000058.1, read as the reverse complement.
ACTGCGTTTGGCGGGCAAGCTGGTCGGAGCGGCGCCAGACCTGCTTCTTCGGGCTGGATCTGTTTCGTCGTACGGGCGCGCTGTGGGAGCGCGGCGCGGGCGAGTGGGAGGAATATGCATTTAAGCCCGCCGAACTGGAAGCCGAGCTCAAACAGGCCGGCTTTAAGAACGTGCGGCAATTCGGCGAAGGAAAGCTGCGACCGCCCCGTCCGTCAGACGGGCGGATTTTATTCCGGGCGGAAAAGCCGGTTATAGATTCTGAGGGATAAGGAGAACAGGCATGTCCGACAAGATTGTGCGTGCAATCGCGTGCGAAGGAACAGTGAAGGCGGTTGCCATATCCGGAAAAACACTGGTGGAGCGGGCGCGTAGGATACACAGGACGCTTCCGGTCGCAACGGCCGCGTTGGGCCGGTGTCTGCTTGCGGCCTCCATGATGGGCAGCGAATTGAAACATCCGCGCGGCTCTCTCACCCTGCGGGTGCAGGGGAGCGGTCCGCTTGGAATCATCACGGCGGTTTCCGACGCGAAGGGACGGGTGCGGGGATATCTACAAAACCCCGCCGTGGATATCCCGCGCAAATCGCCGGGAAAGCTCGACGTGGGTACGGCCGTGGGGCTGCCAGGCCGGCTGACCGTCGTGCGCGACTTGTGCATGAAGGAACCTTACACCGGCAGCGTGGCGCTGATCTCGGGCGAGATTGGGGAGGACATTGCAGCCTATTTCGTGCAAAGCGAGCAGACGCCGGCCGCCTGCGCCCTCGGCGTTCTCGTGGGAACGGATCAGGCCGTTACAGCCGCGGGAGGCTATCTGCTGACACTCCTGCCCGGCGCGACCGAAGAGACCGCCGTGCGCCTGGAGGACTCCGTGCGGGCGTTCGGCCCGGTGTCAAAGAAACTTGCGGAGGGGATGAGCGCGGAAGAAATCCTGCTCACCGTCCTGAATGGACTTGACCCGGAAATCCTTTCCTCAGATCCGGTGTCCTACCACTGCCCTTGCTCCCGCGTTCGCGTTAGGCGGGCAATCGAAAGCTTGGGCCGCGCCGAACTGAGCGACATGATCCGAGAACAGGGCGAAGCGGAGGTTACCTGCCAGTTCTGCGACCGCGTCTATCGCTTTACAAGGGAGGAACTGGAGTCTATGAGGGAAGGACTGAAAGAAGAAAGACGAAAAGATCGGGAATGAGGATAAAAAACGGAAAAGTGGGTTTTTGGTGTTGACAACGTTGGGGTGGTTTAGTATAATAATTTTCGCCGCTTAGCCGGGAGCATAGCTCAGCTGGGAGA
>DCTG01000120.1 GCA_002329245.1 Clostridiales bacterium UBA1446 | reverse complement strand
GGTTTCGTTTCGTCCTTTGCGCATGGAAGAGATTGAGGCCTATGTGAAGAGCGGGGAACCGATGGACAAAGCGGGGGCATACGGCATACAGGGCCTCGGCGCTCTTTTCGTTTCCCGGATCGAGGGGGATTATTACAACGTCATGGGGCTTCCCCTCTGCCGTTTGGGCCAAATGCTGCCGGAATTCGGCCTTACGCCGCTTTTGGGTTAAGGCGTGAAAAAAGCGGGTACAACTGGTAGGAGACCAAAAATCCTGAGGTGCTGCGTTGAAACAGAAAGTCAAACATAAGGGTATATGGATTTTGGTGGCGGCCTTTCTTCTGGTGTTGGCGGGAGGGGTCTTTACCGCCGTATTTCCCGACCGGGTTCCGGTGCTGACGCAGATCGTCGGGACGGTAACCGCTCCGATTCAAAGGGGAACCGCGGCCGCTGCGCGGTGGCTCAACGGTATATACAGTTATACCTATAAGTTTGACGCAATCCAGCGGGAAAATGAAGAACTCAAAATCCGTCTGGCGGAAATGGAAGAAAAGGTGCGCGCGGCGGAAGCCAGCGAGCGGGAAAACGAACGACTGCGCAAGCTGATCGGCCTGCAGGAACGCCGGAAGGATTTTGTGTTCGAATCCGCTTCCGTAACCTCCCGCGGCTCGTCGAACTGGGCTTCCACGCTGACCATCAGCAAAGGAACGGCAAGCGGCGTGGAGAAAAACGACTGCGTAATCACGGCTTCGGGGTATCTTGTGGGCGTGGTGGCGGAGGCGGGCTACAACTGGTCCACGGTGATTACGGTCGTGGACACGGATATCGAGTTAGGCGGAATGATCTATCGCACGGAGGAGCTGTGCATGGTCGAAGGCGCCTTTGACCTCATGAGCCAGGGAAGGATGAAACTGTCCTATTTTTCGGAGGACAGCGAGCTGATGCGGGGAGACGTGGTGGTCACCTCTGGCTTGGGCGGGGTGTACCCCTCCGGTCTTCCCATTGGCAGGGTGGAGGATGTGCGTATGGATGCCTCGGGCGTTTCGCGCTTTGCCGTGCTTGCGCCGATGGCGGATTTGAGCGACCTTACGCAGGTATTTGTCATCAAGGAGTTTATGATAGAGGAATAGAGGGGGCCGCGGCGTGACGAAGAGAGATTATGTTTACAAATGGAGCGTTTATATTGCCGCCCTGCTCCTGCTTCTTCTTGTGGAAACGGTGCTTTTGGCGCGCATCCCGATCTCCGGCGTATGCCCGATGCTCTTTCCCCTGGCGGTAGCCGCGGTAGGCGTGTTTGAAAGCCCGGCTGCCGGAGCCGGGTACGGCCTGGCGGCCGGTTTTCTGCATGATGCGTTTTCATACGAAAACGGCAGCCTCCTGATCGCTTTCAGCCTTGCGCTTGTCGGACTGTTCACCGGGCTTGTCGCAAGGCGGTTTTTGAACCGGGGATTTTTCACGTTTTTTTTCTGTTCCTTGGGAGGCATGGGGCTCGTGGATGGCAGCCGCATCCTGTTTCGACTGGCCGGGGGAGAGCGTTCGATTGCGGCGATGCTTCAGGTTGCGTCGTTGGAAATTGCGTATTCCTTTCTATTCGCGGTGCCGGTCTACTTGCTGATGCGCGCGGTGTATAAAAAGGTCGGAGGGTCCGTGTTGGCGTAATCCGGGGCTTCCGATACGATTCTTCCCCAATATCCGACGCAGGTGGTAACAATGGAAAACCGAAAGTTTTATATGCGTGTCGGGGTTTTGGCGCTGTCGCTCGCGGCGGTGCTGAGCGTCTTCTTTTACGTGCTTTACGATGTCCAGATTGTCCGCGGAGAGGATTATCTGCTCCAGAGCCAAAAAAAGAGCGGCATCACCGTAACGGTGGAGGCCTCCCGCGGAGAAATCCTCGACCGATACGGCCGCGTGTTGGTTTCCAGCCGCCTGATTTATAATGTTTCCCTCAACAGGAGCCTTTTGGGGGAACCCGCGCAGCGCAATGCGACGCTTCTAAGCCTCGCGGAGCTCTGCGAAGAGAGAAACATCGCCTATGCGGACCATTTGCCCGTCAACAGGGAAACCCCGTTTGCCGATGCCTCGGAGAGCTTGGACGCGATTTCCCGGACGCGGTTTGAAAACTACCTGAAGAAAAAGGGATGGGATCCGGGAATGTCCGCGCAGGAGCTTGTCTCCCAACTGCGGCAGGAATATGCGATCGAGCCGTCCTGGTCCGACGACGAGGCCAGGAAAGTGATCGGGATCTGTTATGAACTGGATCTGCGGAAGGAGGAAATCACAAGCACAAAGTACGTGTTTGCGGAAAATGTGGATATTACCTTCATCACAATTGTAAAAGAGAGAAACCTCCAGGGCGTCCAGATCGACACAAGCACGGTGCGCGAATACCATACCGACTATGCGGCGCACCTTTTGGGCAGGATCGGTCTCATGAGCGACAGCGACTGGGCGATATTCAAGGAAAAGGGCTACTCCTTGGACGCCGTCGTGGGCAAGGACGGGGCGGAACGCGCCTTCGAGTCTTACCTTCGCGGCGTAAAGGGAATCAGCCTTGTCGATATGAATCAAAAGGGGAAAATCGTCAGCGAGACGACGATTGTTGCGCCGCAGCCCGGCAACAACGTATTTCTCACGCTCGATATCAAGCTTCAGGAAGCGGTGGAGGATGCCTTGGCCCGGTATATGTCCGGCCGCGAACAGGTGGAGGGAGCGGCGGCCGTCGCCATTGAAGTCAGCAGCGGCGATGTTTTGGCCTCCGCCTCTTACCCGTCGTACAATTTGGCCACCTTCAATACCGATTATAAGGCTTTGGAAGCCGATCCGCTGCGTCCTATGGTCAACCGCGCGTTCCAGGGGACCTACGCGCCGGGGTCCACGTTTAAAATGGTTACCGCCGTGGCCGGGATGGAGGAAGGCATTATTAAGCCGGAAACCAAAATCCGGGACACCGGAAGATTCACGGCGTACCAGGACTACCAGCCCATGTGCTGGATCTATCGCCAGTACGGGCGCACGCATGGTCTGATCGACGTGACCAAGGCGCTGGAAGTATCCTGCAACGTGTTCTTTTATACCGTGGCGTATCAGCTGGGCATCGAGCGGCTCAATCAGTACACGAAAATGTTCGGCCTGGGCCGCGGCACGGGGATTGAACTGCCCGAGCTTACGGGCATCATGGCCGGGCCGGAATTCAGCTCCTCGCAGGGGCTCCTTTGGATGGGCGGAAATACGCTTGCCGCCGCCATCGGCCAATCGGACAACCAGTATACGCCCCTGCAGCTGGCCAATTATGTGGCGACGCTCGTCAACGGGGGGACCCATTACAGCGCGCATCTTCTCAAGCGTGTGACGACGTACGATTTCGGGGAAGAAGTGGCGGCGTATACACCGCAGGTAATGGATACCATATCGCTGAAGGATTCCACCATAAAGGCGGTGAAGGAAGGCATGTTGGCCGTGACTTCGCCGGGCGGCTCCACCTATCAGTATTTTAAGGACTTGAATGTCAAGGTGGGCGCGAAAACCGGCTCCGCCCAAGTCAGCATTTCCTCGGAAAGCAACGCGGTCTTTGTCTGCTTTGCTCCGTACGACGAGCCCAAGATCGCCTTGGCGATTGTTGTGGAGAAGGGCGGCACCGGCGCGGAGTTGGGCGCGCTGGCAAGCGAAATCATGAAGTATTATTTCAGCGCCGAGTCCGCTATGGACCGCCTGGATGCCGAAAACACGCTCCTGCGCTAAGGCTTTTAGCATGGCCGAAAACACGTGCGGTTCGCAGGGCCCGATGTCCTCATCGGTCCGCCGTTTATTCCCCCTAATATTCACGATGAAATGAAAATCCGGCAAGCGGTGAAGAACCGCCTGCCGGATTCGTTGTGCCTGCTCTATTCCGATTTCATCCGCAAAACCGCTACTGCGCCGTTTTGTCGGAGGCCGCCGTATTATCCGCCGCACCCTCAAGGGAAATCTCCACTTTTCCGTCGCGGCCGGTTACGACGGCGGTGCCGCCCGGCGGTAGGCTGCCCTCTAGGATGCGCTCGGCCACAACATCTTCCACGTTGCTTTGAATCGCCCGGCGTAGCGGCCGCGCGCCGTAGGTGGGATCAAACCCGATCTCCGAGAGCACATCCAAGGCGGATTCCTCCACGCGGATGGAGACATTCAGATCCTGCATCCGCAGGTTGGACTGCTCCAGCAGTCTCCGGGCGATTTCCCGGATGTTTTCCTTTGTCAGCTGGTGGAACACGATGGTCTCGTCGATCCGGTTTAAAAACTCCGGACGGAAGGTGCGCTTGAGTTCCGCCATGATGGCCGAACGGATTTCGGCGTAATTTTCTTCGCCGTTCCGGTCGTCGGAAGCGGAGAAGCCGAGCCTGCGCGTCCGGTCCGTGATATTCTTTGCCCCGGTGTTTGAGGTCATGACAATGACAGTGTTCTTGAAGTCCACGCGGCGCCCCTGTGAGTCGGTCAGTATGCCGTCCTCCATGATCTGGAGCAGGATATTAAAGACGTCTTCATGCGCCTTCTCGATCTCGTCAAAGAGGACCACGGAATAGGGGCGGCGGCGGACCTTTTCGGTCAGCTGACCGCCTTCCTCGTGTCCGACGTATCCCGGCGGGGAACCGATGAGGCGGGATACCGTATGCCGCTCCATGTATTCCGACATGTCGATCCGGATCATGGCGTTTTCGTCGCCGAACATGGCTTCCGCCAATGCGCGGCAAAGCTCGGTTTTACCCACGCCCGTGGGGCCGAGGAAGAGGAAGGAGCCGATTGGCCGCTTGGGGTCTTTCAGGCCGACGCGTCCGCGGCGGATTGCCTTGGACAGAGCGTGCACCGCCTCCTCCTGGCCGACGACGCGTTTATGCAGGACCTCTTCCAGATGGAGAAGCCGCTTCGTTTCCGTCTCCGTGAGGCTGGTGACCGGTATTCCGGTCCACACGGCCACCACGGCCGCCACGTCCTGCGCGGTCACCTTTCCGTGTCTTCCCTCCTGGGCGCTGCGCCAGGCCTCCCGCTGCTGCTCCACCTGCCTGCGCAGCTTATTTTCCTCGTCGCGCAGTTTTGCCGCCTGTTCGAAGTTCTGGGCGCGCACCGCTTCCTCTTTTTCCTGGGCAAGGCGCTGGATTTTATCCTCCAGTTCCTTCAGGTCCGGCGGAGCCGTCAGATGCTGCATGCGCACGCGGGAAGCGGCCTCGTCAATCAGGTCGATGGCCTTGTCCGGGAGAAAGCGGTCGTTGATATACCGGGCCGACATGGAGACGGCCGCGTCGATCGCCTCGTCGGTGATGTTCAGCTTATGATGCGCTTCGTACCGGTCGCGCAGACCGCGCAAAATTTCCACCGCCTCCTCCTGCGTGGGCTCTCCCACGGTGACGGGCTGGAACCGGCGCTCCAAGGCCGCGTCCTTTTCAATGTGCTTGCGGTATTCGTTCAGCGTCGTTGCGCCGACCACCTGCAATTCCCCCCGGCCGAGCGCCGGCTTGATGATATTTGCGGCGTCGACGGCGCCTTCCGCCGCGCCGGCGCCGATGATCGTATGAAGCTCGTCGATGAAAAGGATAATGTCCCCGGCTTTCTGCACTTCCTCGATGGCGGTTTTAATGCGCTCTTCAAATTCGCCGCGGTACTTGGTGCCGGCCACCATGGCGGAAAGATCCAACGTCAGAAGGCGTTTATGCCGAAGCGTGTCCGGCACATCCCCGGATACGATTTTCTGCGCCAGGCCTTCGGCAATCGCGGTTTTTCCCACGCCCGGCTCGCCGATGAGGCAGGGATTATTCTTTGTCCTGCGGGAGAGAATCTGAATCACGCGGGTGATTTCCTTGTCCCTTCCGATCACGGGGTCCAGACCGCCGCTTCGCGCCATCTTCGTCAGATCGCGGCTGAATTGGTCCAAGGTTCTCGTGTCGGCGGAGGACGACCTGCTGCGGCGCGGCGCGCCGGACCGGCCGTCCTGCGCGGAGGGTTCGTTTCCGATCATGTTGATGATGTCTCCGAACAGCCTGCGTAAATCGACTCCGGATTCCGAAATGATTTTCGAGGCGACGCTGTCCCCTTCCCGGAGAATGCCTAAGAGAAGGTGCTCGGTGCCGACATAGCTGTGGCCCATCCGGGCGGCTTCCTCCACCGCAAGTTCAATGATGCGCTTGCTGCGCGGTGTCAGACCCTGCGTGGGAGCCGTGGCTTCGGAACCCGTTCCCACCATTCGCACGATGGAGTCCCGTATACCGTCCGGTTCCATGCCGATCTCCCGCAGAGCGCGGGCTGCGACGCCCTCCCCTTCCCGGGCAAGGCCGAGTAGCAGATGCTCGCTGCCGACGTAGCTGTGGCCCATTTCCGCCGCGGCGGCCTGGGCGAGCCTGAGCGCGTTTTGCGCGCGTTCCGTAAATCTATTCTCATGCATAGCGTTCACCTCTTTGATTTTTTATTTTCATTTATTTATCTCTTCAACAAGCACTTGTTTTACGGTGTCACGGATCATTTTCGCCCGCTTCGCGTCTCTTTCTGCCTCGCTGCCGAGGCTGCCTCCGCCAAGGAGGAGCGATAAAGAGGCCGGCTGCGTATCCCGCAGAAGCTGGTTAATCTGTTCGATGGATACGCCGCCCAATTCTCCGACGGCCACGCCGAGCCGCAGCTGCGACAAGAGTTCCATGCTCTCGCGGGAACTGATGCTGCGGGCGGAAGCCAAGATTCCCGCCGCGCGCCAAAGGCGGTCCGCAAACTCGGGCCGTTCTTTCAGCATACGGGAGCGAAGCTCCTGCTCGCTGCGCAGGATGTTGTTTACCGCCTCAGAAAGGCGCCCGATGGTTTCTTCCTCGGAAATTCCCATCGAAACCTGATTTGAAATCTGATACAAAGCCCCGCTGGAGCGGGTGCCTTCGCCGTAAAGGCCGCGCACGGCAAACCCTAATTTCCCTGCGGCTAAAATCATGTCGCGGATGGGGCCGGCCTCCGTCAGCGCCGGAAGATGAAGCATCACGCTGGCCCGAAGCCCGGTTCCCAAATTTGTCGGACAATGCGTCAGATACCCGAGATGCTCGTCGAAGGCATATTCGCCGGTGCGCTCCAAAAGATCGTCCACAGCCATGGCGGCCTTCAGGCATTCCTGCAGGCAAAGCCCCGAACCCAACGCTTGAATGCGCAGGTGGTCTTCTTCCCCGACCATCACGCTGATGCTTTCGTCGCGGGAGAGGATAATGCCGTGGACTCGTTTGCTGCCCGCAAATTCGGGAGATATCAGATGCCGCTCCATCAGCGACTGCGCGAAAAGGGGATCCCCGTTGGTCAGGTCCGTAAGGGTAAATTCCCTGCCCCCGGCGCTTTCCGTCATTACGGAGGCGACGCTTTCGAGCAGCGCCTGCTGCTGCTCCTGGGTCATACGGCCCGGAAACGGAAATTTTACATAATTGCGCGCCAGACGGACGCGGCTGGAAATCACGATCTCGCCGTGAGGACCTACGCTTTCATACCACTTCTTCACGGAGCATTCCCCCCCGATTCCAGTTCCTTGATGCGGTCGCGCAGGGTCGCCGCCTGTTCATAATCCTGCCGGTTCACCGCTTCCTTCAGCTCTGTTTTCAGTCGTTCCAGCTCCTTGCGGCTGCGAAGCTCCGCCCCCGCTGTCGACGGGATCTTTCCGCAGTGGGAAGCTTCGCCGTGAATGCGCCGGATCAGCGGGTCAAACAGCCCCGGAAACGTCGCGTAGCACTGGGCGCATCCCGCCTTTCCCGCGTCCGCGATTGTCTTTTGTGTCGCGCCGCAGAAGGGGCAGGTGACAATTTTGGTTTCGGGCGCGCTGCGCCAGGGGCTGAAAAAGTCGCCAAGCATCACGCCGAACGGATCGTATGGAAAGGACTGCAGATTCGATTCATACCCGAGTGCCCGCGCGCAGTCCATGCATAAATGATACTCGGCAACCTGGCCGTTAATCATCGTTTTATAATGCAGCGAGGCCTCTTTGGTGTTGCATCTCTGACATTTCATATGTTTTCCTCCGTTTACAACAGGATCTGCACGAGCAGCTGCTTTAAAATCGAGGCGCGCAGCAGGTTTTTTCTCTCCGCCGGCGCGGCGCGCAGAGCCTTCTCATCCGTGGCGGCGCATATCAGCCGCACATCCCGCTCCTGAAGAACGCCGGCTTCCAGCAGATTGTTCAGGATTGCCCGCGCCGTAGAGGCGTCGACGCTGTCTCCAATGCTGTTGATGGCGTGCATGCCAAGGGTGTTTTTGTCATAGGGCACGCGGCTGATGCGCAGGTAACCGCCGCCGCCGCGCCTGCTTTCCACAATGTATCCGTGCTCGGGGGAAAAGCGCGTGGCGATGACATAGTTGATCTGACTGGGGACGCAATTGAAACGCTGCGCCAGCTCGTTGCGCTGAAGCTCCGCTACGCCGTCGGCCTCACGCATGACGTTCAAGATAAAATTTGCAATTAGATCGCTGATGCCCACAGAAAAACCTCCGTTTCCTTCGCGGACAGTCCCGTTAACGTACCTGCTCTCGAGAGGGTCTTGCCGCGACAGGGACTTTGGCGGCGCGGCCGGCGTCGTATCCGATTGAGAGATTACGGGCCCGGGCAGCGCCATTTGACCTTTCCTGACCTAATTAACATAATAATGGAAAGGTCAACGAAGGTCAAGCTCCGATTTTGACCTTCGTTGACCTTTGTTCCCCGCAATCGCGATGCGTCTTCCCGCATCTTATGCTTGCTCTTGTTTTCTTTTGATTGCTGCTTCTTTTGCGCTCTTTGTCCGCGCAGTTTTTGCCATTTGGCTTCTGTCGTGCGCGATGCTGCGCGGGGCGTGCTCCAAGTCCGGGAAGAGACTTCCGGACTGCTCGATATGCCATTGTCTTTTGACCGGCGCCACGAGGGCATCTCCTCTCAAAATCAGGTTGCGCGGGCAAGGCGGCGTATGCCGCCGGGTCTAAAGAAGCGTTTTCGTCCGCCTTTTCGGAGAGGGGACGCCGCTCTTGAAGCTAAGTTTCTCACAAAACGAAAAAAATATACGTGTCCGGCGCAGCAATTGGGATTGCAATTTAAAATTTTCATGCTAAAATAACAACATGCGCGGCTTTCCGTGTGTAAAGCCGCCATTCTTTGGAGGTGTAAGTCAATGGCCCATGTAATCAGTTCTGACTGCATAAGCTGCGGCGCATGCGCCGCCGATTGCCCTGTGTCCTGCATATCCGCCGGAGATGAACAGTACATAATCGACGCGGATGCCTGCATCGACTGCGGCAGCTGCGCGGCAACCTGCCCGGTGGGCGCGATTTCCCAGAATTAAAACAACAAAAAAACGCGGAATGCCTGACACGGCATTCCGCGTTTTTTCATGCGCTTATAAAAGGGGAAAGAGATCCGTTCTTTCCGGCTGCAGCCTTCTGAGATAACAGGTTTCAGCAATCTGATAGTAGGGGAACAAAAAGATCAGCAGCGCGTTGTAGGTCAGGAGCGTGCAGATGTACCACAAAATAAAGGAAAGACGGAATAAATAGTGATCCGCGGTCCATCCGCGCATCAACTCCCGGCAGCGGCCTAGCGCTGCGAAGGGGCCGAGTTCGGGCTGCCGCGCTAAAATCCATCCGGCGGGCAGGATCGACCAGGCAAGGAGAAGACCGAGCAGGAGCACGCAGAGTGAAGTGAAAAACACCGCGAAGGCCGGCAGCTTTCCGGCGGAACCGGAGACGGTTAACGAGAAAAAGTAATACAGGCTGATGCCGGCGGACAAAAGATAAGACGCCCACTCGAGCAGAGACAACATGCCGTATAGCAAAATCGCCTTGCCGGCAAGCGAGAGATCCGTGTACCAGCGGAAAATGCCTTTCAGGTCGGCCGTCTCAATCTTTTTTCCCTCCGCAATGCGGCAAAGCAGGGCTCTGGCGCCGAAAATGGCGGGCGCCGTAAGCACGACGGAAAATAGCTGCATAATTGCAATGCTGACGAGTTGGGGAAGGGTCGCGCTGACCTTCGCGACAAGGCGGATATCCTCCAACCTGAGGATGAGGGAAAGCCCGTCCTTTCCAAAGGAAAAGGCGCTTTGCGCACTGTTTTTAAGAGGGTCCGAAAATTCCAGCACAATCCCGACCGCGTAATAAGACTGCACAAAAAGGACCGCAAAGTAAAAAAGGCCCGCGACAAGCGTAATCGCCAGGCAGATCCGCGCGTTTTGCAGCAAAATTTGTCTCGCCTCGTATTTTATTTCACGATGAGGCTGTCTCAGACGCATTTGATGTCCTCCTCGGCGGAACGGTTCCCGCCTAAGTTTCCATGCTGTCGGGGTCCGGCGGCAGCTCGAAGGGAGAGGGATCAACATAAGGCGGTTCAGAAGGTTCCGGAAGGACTTCCGTTTCTTCCGGCAGCCATGCGGCGGCGGCCTTAGAAAGCCGCGGATCCGCCGGATTGACCAAAACGACCTCATCTCTTCGCTTGTAGTTGTTTACAGATTCCAAGGTTCTGCTGATCAGCTTGCCGTCTTCCCCGTACAGGACGCGGTAAACCTCCACCTTCCGGGCGGAGTATCCGGTTACGTCAACCTTTTCCGCTCCGAGCGGGATGGATTCGTCGGCCTTATATACCGTTTCATACGGCACGTAACTGATCTGTTTGTTTTCAATTTTTACGGTCGTTCCGTCAGACTTCGTCCCGCGGATGCGTATGGTGAGCTGCCGTTTTTCCGAAACGGCTTCAATCATGATCGGATAGCCGGTATCGTTCTGAAACCGGAAATCCAAGGAGCCGTAGTAGACGGTGGCGTCCATGCCGTCGGGGAGATATCCCACGGCATACATGTGAGGGTAACGTTCCACAATGCGAAGGTTTGCCCGCAGGGCGGCAAGATAGACGGTGGAGGATACCTGGCAGATGCCGCCTCCGACTTCGTCGACGGTCTGACCGCCGACATAGGCGGGCGCGGGCAAAAATCCGCGCTGGAGCGTCCGGGAACCGACCACGCCGTTATAGGAGAAGATTTCTCCGGGCAGAAGAATCACTTCGTTTACAAAGGATGCGGCCAGCGCGACGTTGGAGACGCGGTTATCCGTGCCGCCGATATTGCTTTTGCAGGAGCCCAATACGTCGCGGAACAATATGGCCTTTAATTTTTCGGTTGTAATTTCCGGTTCGGTGTAAAGGAACGGGATCGTGACGTCGGTCCCTTCGGCCGCCTGCTGCAGCATCGTTTGCGCCGCGGAGAGGTCAAAGCTGACTCCCGTCACGTGAGACCGGATTTCAAGCTTATCCTTGTCATAATACGCGTTTTGCGGGCTGACGAAAATGTTGACCCAGATCTCGGAAAGGTCCGGATCGGAATAACGGTAAATTTCCGGAGAAACATGGATGCGCGAAAAATCAGCCTGGGAGAGTGCATGCGAGATTTCCTGGAACAGCGCCTCCTGATCGACCTTGATCCCGGTGACCCCTTTTGTGATGNNTGGTCACACGGCACACGGGCTGGCGCATGTCCTGATCGATCTGCGCGGCGGCCTCGGAGATGACGGAGCGGACATAATCCGGATTTTTCAGGGCATACTCTGCTGGGATGTTTGCCTTATGCACGTGGGAAATGAGATAGACGAAGCCCGCGCCGACCGTACCAAGCTTCCGTCCGCGCGCATATGCGGCAGACAGCGCCTCCTCCACGTCCGGGCCCGCGCCCGCCGATTCGGCGGAAACCTGCAGAATCTTCCCGCTTGGAAGCATGAGAGGAAGCTCTTTTCCGGCGTAGTCCTGCAGCAGCTTCTCCGAGAGAATCATCTCCGCCTCCGGGACGGAAAGGCCGCCCACGGCAATGCCGTTAACAAACGTATTCGGGAAGATTGCCGTGCTGCGGGATGCCTTATGGCTGGCTGAGGCCAAAACGGCGNNGATTGCGGCGACAACCAAGATCCCGCAAAGGATAAGGATCACCTTGCGGGTGCGTTTGCGCGCCCCGGTTTTATCCAGCGTCTTTTGATCTTCGCTCATCATCCACATAGTTCGGCTCCTGTCGGCAGTTTTTCGTTTGAACGGTACATCGACGTCCGGAACGGACCGGACGGTTCCCCGTTGTCCGGCCTGCCCGTTCATACGGGCGGAGTCGTCGATCGGAAGGCATAAGGCGAAGATTCACGGACGCGCTGCTGTTTGTGACGCACTAATATTAGTATTATAAGGTCCAGGCTTAAAAAAGTCATTACAGAACAGTAAATTTTCACACTCGCCGTTTTCGCCGCCTCAGCTTTACAGATACCCGTTTTCCGTGTATTATTTTCAAGGATCGATCAATCCGCCCGCCCGCTTGCAACAGTAGTAGTATACAACCCGGATAAGGTGCATAGACCATGTAAGTTTTTCAGTTCGAGGCAAAAAGAATCTGCTTCAGGCGATTTTTGTATGGGAGCGCTTTCCCGCGGACGCGGTTCCGTCAGAGCGGAAATATGGAAGATCCATGTCATGCGGCGAGCCAAAACGCATTTGAAAAGAACGGAGTAAGAAAATGGGTTCAGGAAACAGGGGAGCAAAGCGTCAGCCGCTCAGTCTCGGCTACAGCATCTGGATGGCTGTGGGCGTATTCTGTCTCTATTTCAGCGCCGGGATCGGCGCGATCATCCTGCTTGCGTTGGCTGTGCGTCTGCTGCTGCGCCGCCGGGGAGGGCGGCAGAAATCGGAACAATACGGGCAGACCGTGGTTCTTCCGGTCATCACCTCGTTGTTTGAAGAGGCCGTTTATGAGCCGGAAAACGGATTTCCCCGCGATATGATAGACAAACTCGGGGTTTTGCACCGGACCGCCCGCTACCGGAGCCGGCATCGCTTTTCCGGACGCCGGCATAAAATCGGGTTTGAGGCTGCGGCCGTCACGCTTTTCCAGCAGGCTCATTTCTTCGGCAGCAAGCCCTTCGCCCCGGTGTTTGACGGACTTTTTCTCTCGTTTCAGCTGCCGGAAGAAGTCAAAGGCGCTGTTCGTGTGATCCCCGCAGCTTATAGGAAAGCGCCGCCGCAGAATCCGGACCAGGCGGCGGGAGGGAAAAAGCGGGCGGGAATCCGCCCGGCATATCCGGTCGATATCTCATACGAGGGTTTTTCCAAACGGTTTTACGTATACGCGGAAGACCCGGAGCGCGCCGCGCCGCTTTTTTCCGACCGGTTCTGCAAGGGCCTTCTCGAATTTGCGGACGCTGCGAACGTGCCGGTTCTGCTTTCCTTTGCCGCAGACAGGCTGTTTGTCGGATTGGACTTGGAGCGGCCGGCGCCGCTTGACGCACCGGATTCCGACGGGACGCCGGAAGCGCAGCGGCAGGAGCTCCGGGAAAGGCTCCGGATTGTAATCGACTGCATCGACCTTTTGATCGCGCCGGAGTGCAGGGCGGAATAAGATCGGGATTTTTCTCCTCCTTGCGCTTTTACATAAAACGGCGGACTCAAGGGATATTACGAAGCTCTTTATAAAGGAACAAGGCGGTCTTCGCTGCCAATATGCGCCAATGACAAAAAAACTGCATAGGCAAATGAATCCTGCGGATACTAAGGGATGCAAAATAAAAAATAACCGCAGGAGGAACTATATATATGAAAGCAACCGGAATTGTCAGACGGATTGATGATTTGGGCCGGGTTGTAATACCGAAGGAAATTCGCCGCACCATGCGTATCCGGGAAGGCGATCCGCTCGAAATCTATACCGATAAGGACGGCGAAGTGATATTTAAAAAGTATTCCCTGATGGGAGGGCTTGCAGACTTTGCCGCGCAGATTTGCGACACCCTGAACAAAACGACGGGGCACATTGCCGTGGTGGCGGACAGGGATACCGTAATCGCGTCCGCGGGCGTTTCCCGGCGCGAGCTGACCGAAAAGCGGATTTCACCGGAACTCGAGCAGCTTATGGAAACCCGGCAGATATACGTTCACAAGCCGGATGCCCGTCCCGTCCCGATCAGCGAAGAAAATGAAAAATACCACATTGCCGTTATGGCTCCCATTCTTTCCGAAGGCGACGTGTTGGGCAGCGTGATGTTCGCGTCGGGAGAAAACGGCATCGCCATGGGGGATATGGAAAACAAGCTGATTCAGACCATCGCCGGATTTTTAGGAAAGCATATGGAGTCCTGAACCTGTGCGGACAAAAACCTTATAGCCCCTCCGGAGCTGTAATCTGAGCAAAAAGGGCGCGCCGCTTTGCGTTTTCGGAAAACGTTAGGCGGCGCGCTATTACAGGCGGAATGCCTGAAAATCCCTAAAGGCAGGGCCGGCGCGTGGGTTCCGTTCTGTAGGGCCGGCGCGTGGGTTCCGTTCGTCATTGACAGGGGGGAAAAAAGGACGTAAAATAAATCATATTGTAGTTTTTCAGGCTGCGGCCGGAAGGAATGAAGCGATTGTTCATCGGCTATTACAACTATACGGTTCTTCTCACCTACATAAGCGCGATTTCCGGAATGGCCGGCATTTTTTACGCGCTTCAGGGACATGTGACCGCCGCAGTTGTCTGCCTGATGGTGTCCGGGTTCTGCGATATGTTTGACGGAGCGGTTGCCCGGACGAAACCGGACAGGAGCAGCATGGAGAAAACGTTCGGGGTTCAGATTGATTCGCTTTCGGATATGGTCTGTTTCGGCGTGCTCCCTGCCGCCATCGGATTCGGCCTCGGCCTTGTCCGCTGGTTTCACCTGGTTATTTTGTGCGTTTACCTGCTGACGGCGCTCATCCGTCTGGCGTACTTCAACGCGACGGAGTATGAAGAACACATGCGGGCGGGTACGGTAAGGGTGCACTACAGCGGGCTGCCCGTAACGTCCACGGCGCTGATCATCCCGGCTCTTTTTTGCTTCCGTCCCCTTTTGGACGGCTATTTTCCCGCCGTATACGGGCTGGTTCTCCTGCTCGTCGCGCTGGCCTTTATCACACGGTTCAAGGTGGGAAAACCTAAGCGGAAGCACCTTATTCTCATGACGGGAGTGGGAGTTCCCCTTTTCCTTCTCCTGCTGCTTCGGCTGATTCGAGGCTGAAAAGAGCCGCACGCGGCTGGGTTTGTAAATTTCATATGACAGTCGAAGGGCCGGAGAGGTTTCTCCGGCC
>DCTG01000137.1:15309-18197 GCA_002329245.1 Clostridiales bacterium UBA1446 | reverse complement strand
CCCGCCGATCTCGCCGAGGTAGGTGTCGTACAGCTCCTTCAGATCGGGGTTTTCATGGCTCTTCCGAAGCGCTTTTCCCTCGTCTTCCCGGTAGAGCGCCTGCGTTCTGAGAAGCCGGTAGTTCTGGGCCGCGGGGCGGGGCTGCCCGCCCCCGTTGATGCACCCGCCGGGGCAGCCCATGACCTCGATAAAGTGATAGGGAGAGGTGCCGGCGGCGACTTCGCGCATCAGGAGGTCCGCGCCGGCAAGGCCGCTGGTCACCGCGACGTTCACCGTAACGCCTTCCAGGTGACGGAAGGAGGGAAGGGTGCCTTCAATGGTCAGCGAAGCCGTTTTTATCTGCTCCAGCCCGACGATCGGCTGTACATGCAGGCGGTCGAAGGGCAGCTCGCGGCCCGTGACCAGTTCGTATACGGTGCGCAAAGCGGCTTCCATGACGCCGCCGGTCACGCCGAAGATGTCCGCCGCGCCGGTGGAAAGTCCCAAAGGCCGGTCAAAACGGCTGTCCGGAAGGCCTGCAAAATCGATGCCGCAGCTTTTGATCATGCGGGCAAGCTCCCGGGTAGTCAGCACGGCGTCCACATCCCGGATGCCGTCCACCTCCATCTCAGGCCGCTGGATTTCATATTTTTTCGCGGTACAGGGCATGACGGAGACCATATAGATGTCCTTAGGGTCGACCCCGGTCTTTTCCGCGTAAAACGACTTGGTCAGGGCGCCAAGCATGGTGTGGGGGGATTTGCAGGTGGAAAGATGAGGAAGCTCCCCGGGGAAGGAGTGCTCGATGTGCTTAATCCAGCCGGGTGAACAGCTTGTAATCATGGGAAGAACGGCGTCCCCGACGGAGAGCGCGCGATTCAGGCGCTCCAAAAGCTCCGTACCTTCTTCCAAAATCGTGAGGTCGGCGGCGAAGTTTGTGTCGAATACGTCGTCGAACCCCAGCTCGCGCAGCGCGCTGGCAAGCTTCCCGGTAACCAAGGTTCCGGTCGGCATGCCGAATTCCTCTCCCAAGGCGGCGCGAACCGCGGGCGCCACCTGGACGACGGTGCGGCGTTTTGGATTCTGCAGCGCAGCCCAGACCGAATGCAAGCCGTCTGTTTCCTGGAGCGCGCCGGTGGGGCAAACGACGGTGCACTGGCCGCACATGGCGCAGTTTGTGCTTCCTAACGGCAGACCCATGGCCGGGCTGATTACCGTATCGAACCCGCGGTTCTGGCTGCCGATGGCGGCAACCTCCTGCACATGGGCGCACACGGTGACGCAGCGGCGGCAGAGAATGCATTTTCCGGCGTCTCGGGTAATGGAAGGGGAAATGTCAATCCGCGCGGCGGAGCGCTCCCCGTCAAATCTGGCTCCCTCTATTCCGAGAATATACCCCAGCTCCTGAAGCTCGCAGCTTTGATTCCGGCCGCAGTGCAGGCAGTCCTTGGGGTGGTCGGAGAGCAGAAGCTCATAGAGCACCTTGCGGGCCTTGCGCACCTTGGCGGTGTTGGTATGCACGACCATACCCTCTCTTGCCTGCGTGATGCAGGAGGCCTGCAGATTGCGCGCGCCCTCCACTTCCACGACGCACATGCGGCAGGAGCCGATGGAATGAATGTCCTTCAGGTAGCACAGGTTGGGGATATGGATGCCGCTTTGTCGCGCCGCCTCCAAGATCGTCGTGCCTTTCGGGACGGAAACGGGTTTCCCGTTGATCGTGAGTTGAATCATGCTATCTACCTCCTGTCGCAGTGCAGGCATCGGAGAGATTCCGCCATCGCGTCCAACCTGTGGTATCCGCAGACAATCTCCTGAAAGCTGTCGATACGCTCTTCCGCCGGCAGTTTTTTCACCGGGAAGCGCGGGTGTTCCGTGACCTCTTCCTCTCGCAGGACGGGGATTTCGATCGTTTCGCCCTTATGCAGCTCGCCGGTGCCTCCCAAAAATTTGTCTATATTGGAAGCCGCCCGCTTTCCGTCCGCTATGGCGGTGATCACCACGTTGGCTCCCCAGGGGGAGATGTCCCCGCCGGCAAATACGCCGCTTTGCTGCGTGGCCGAAGTGAATTTGTTTACGTTGAAAGACGAGCCGCCTTCGTCGGTGATCAAAGAAAAGCTCTCGTCTACTTCCTGGTTGACGGCGGCTATGACCCCGTCGCAGGGGATGAGAAATTCGGAGGAAGGCACGGTATAGGTGCGCCTTCTGCCGTCTTTACCGAAATCGCCTAACGCCATCCGCTCCGCGCGGATTCCGGTGACGAAACCGTTTTGCCCGAGGATTTCCAGGGGGGAGACCAAGGTCTCAATCCGAACCCCTTCCTCTAAGGCCATCTGGACGTCCTCCGCGCCTGCGGGCATCTCGTCCATGGTTCTGCGGTAGAGTACCGTGACCTCGGCGGAGCCTAAACGAATCGCAGTCATGGCGACGTCCATGGCCGTGCTGCCGCCGCCCACAACCACCAGCCGCTTCGGCACGGTGAGGTCCTTTTTCAGTCCGATGCGTCTGAGGAAATGAAGGCCGCTCTCCACCCCGCGTGCGGTTTCACCCGGAATCCCGAGCAGGCGGGATTTCTGTGTCCCGATGGCCACATAAACGGCGTCATGCGAGGCGCGCAGGTCCTCAAAACTCAGATCCGTGCCGATGCGCACATTGGTGTGGATGNNTGGCGAGCACGTCGTTGGGAAGCCGGTATTCCGGAATTCCCCAGTACAGCACGCCGCCCGCTACGGATTCTGCCTCGTAGACGTCCACTTTGTGTCCCAACGTAGCCAGATAATACCCGCAGGTAAGGCCGGAAGGGCCCGCCCCGATAATCGCCACGCGTTTGCCGGTGCCCGGACGCGACTTAACCCGGGGGATGTCGTAATCGTCCCGCAGGGCGTAATCGCCGACGAAGCGCTTGAGCG
>DCTG01000137.1:8388-15291 GCA_002329245.1 Clostridiales bacterium UBA1446 | reverse complement strand
GCAGACGCGGCCGCAGACCGCGGGGAAGGGATTGTCCTGACGAATCAGCTCGTATGCCTTATGGAACTGTCCCGTGGCGATGAGCGCCATGTAGCCCGGGACGTTGACGCCGGCCGGGCAGGCGTTCTGGCAGGGGGAGGTGTAGAGATTCGAGCAGACGCCGGCGTCGCAGTGTTTGTCGTGAATGTGCGTTTCGTATTCGTCCCGGAAGTAGCGGATGGTGGAAAGCNNGCAGTATTTGTTGCGGATGTGCTCATCATATTCCTCGCGGAAATATTTGATGGTGGAAAGCACCGGGTTGGGCGCCGTCTGGCCGAGACCGCACATCGCGGTATCCTTGATCGTGTAGGCCAGCTCCTCGAGAAGTTCGATGTCGCCGTCCCTGCCGTTTCCTTCCGTAATCCGTTCCAGTATCTCAAGCATCCGTTTCGTGCCGACGCGGCAGGGGAGGCATTTTCCGCAGGATTCGTCCCGGATGAAATCCAGAAAATACCGGGCGGTGTCCACCATGCAGGTGTCTTCGTTCATAACGATGAGGCCGCCCGAGCCCATTATGGCGCCCAAGGAAGCGAGTGATTCGTAATCGACCGGGACGTTCAGGTGCTCCCTCGTCAGGCATCCCCCGGAGGGGCCGCCCGACTGGATCGCCTTGAAGCGCTTCCCTCCTAAAATCCCTCCGCCGATTTTGTAGATGATGTCGCCCAGAGGGATTCCCATCGGCACCTCGATGATGCCGGTGTTCACAATATTGCCCGCGAGAGCGAATACCTTCGTGCCCTTGCTTTTTTCGGTGCCGATACCCGCGTACCAGGCGGCGCCGTTCCACAGGATGGGAGGCACGTTGGCCAGCGTTTCCACGTTGTTGATAATGGTGGGCTTTTCAAACAGGCCGGATTCGAAGGGGAAGGGCGGCTTCTGGCGGGGCTCTCCGCGCCTGCCCTCGATGGAGGCCAGCAGGGAGGTTTCCTCGCCGCATACGAAAGCGCCGGCGCCGATTCGGATTTCAAGGTCAAAGGAAAAGCCGGATCCGAAAATATTTCCGCCCAAAAGGCCCGCGGCGCGCGCCTGGTCAATGGCGGCGGAAAGGCGCTCCACGGCAAGGGGATATTCTGCGCGGATATAGACATAGCCTTTCTGCGCGCCGATGGCGTAGCCGCCGAGCAGCATCCCTTCAATCACGGAATGCGGATCGCCTTCGAGGACGCTGCGGTCCATGAACGCGCCCGGGTCTCCCTCGTCCGCGTTGCAGACCATGTATTTTACCTCTCCGGCGGCTTTCATTCCGGCCTCCCACTTTAGCCCCGTCGGGAATCCTGCGCCGCCGCGGCCCCGCAGGCCGGATGCTTTCAGTTCGTCGACGACATCCGAGGGCTTCATCTCGCCGAGCGCTTTGGCTAATGCAAAATAACCGTCCCGCGCGATGTAGGCGTCCAAAGAGGAGTATTCCATCTGGCCGCAGTTGCGCAGCACAATGCGCAGCTGTTCCCGGAAAAAGGTGATATCCTCCCGTTTGGGCACGCGTCGCTTCTGGACGCTGTCATAGAAGGTAAATTCCTCCGCCACCTCTCCTCCGACCAGGTGACGCGCCACAACCTCGAAAACTTTTTCGGGCGTCATGGCGGTGTAAAAAATGCCNNGCCGGCGGCGCAGATGCCCATGCACCCCGTAACCACTATCTGCACCCTGTCGGACAGTCCGTTCGCCGAGAGCGCATGAGAAAGCGCCTCCTCGACGGCGGCGCATCCCGAAGAGACGCATCCCGCTCCGCCGCAAATCAAAACGCGGCGCTCGTAGCGGGCCTGCTGACTGACATAAGCTTCTTTTCTGCGCTGTAGGTCCGCTTTGTTTGCAATCCGCATCATGGTCTCTCCTCCCCCTCCTGATAATACCGCGCCAAAATATGCTCCAGCCGGTCCGGATTTACCTGTTTGTAAACCCTGTTGTCAATGGCCATCGCCGGAGCGAGGCCGCAGGCGCCGATGCACCGGGCCACTTCAAACGTAAACATCCGGTCGGCCGTGGTATCCCCCACATTGACATGGAGCAGCTCGCAAAGGCGCTCCACGATCTGCTTTCCGCCCCGGACATAACAGGCGGTGCCCAAGCAGACGCGGATGGTATGCTTTCCGCGGGGCTGCGTGGAAAAGAAAGAATAAAAGCTGACGACGCCGGATACCTCCGAAAGGGGGATGCCCAATCCGTCCGCCACCGCCCGCTGGACCTCCAAGGGCAAATAACCGTAAATCCCCTGTGCCATATGCAGCACCTGGATCAGGGAACCTTCACGTTCCCGGTAGCTTTCCGCGATTGTGCGAATTTGTTTTAATAGCGCCTTTTCATCGGTTCCGCAGCAGGCGCATTTGCAGCGGACAGGATCATTTCCTGCAATTTCTGTCATACGAACACCTCCGGGTATGGTTTCAAGGCAAGCGGCGGCCAAAAAGCCGCTTCAGCAAGAAGATAAAACAATACGGGGTAAAAGTAAAGCAAATCTGGCGATAATTTATTATTTAACAAACTATTTCTGTCAAATAAATAACAAAGTTTCAATCCTGTTGCGCAGAAGGAGGCNNCCTGCCGTGCAGAAGGGCTCGGAGGGGTGAAGGATCGTGGGTGCCTCGCCTGCAAAAGGGGCGATTTCACCGCGGGCGGAATATGATTGCGTTCATGGGAAAAATCGGGTATAATAACAACACGCGTTCCTTAGAAAGAAACAGCTGTCTGCGACTTGGAACTACGATGCGCCTTCCGGCGCGGTTAGGAGATGAACATGTACAAAAATGGAAACAATCCCGGCGGCTCGGGAGGCGTAATCCGGTTTCCCAACCTGAAAATGAAAAGCGGCGTGGGGCGCATTGTGGTCAGTCTGCTCATCACGATCGTCGTCGGGTTCCTCTATTTTTATGTCAACCTGCCGGCCCTCAATCTGCACGCCAAAGAGTTCTACTTTTTCGTCGGGCTGCTCTGCGTCGTCTATATTTTCTGCGCCATGGCGACGGCAGGGTTTGCCTGGGCGACCAGCACGAAGTTCGATTATTTCCGCTTCGTAAAGGCGCAGGCAAAAATCCCGGCAATTATCCTGCTGCTGCTCGTTGCAACGTATCTTGTGGGCGGCGTTTCCTCCGCGGTGGTTTTCCGCGCCAATGCCTACCATAAGCTGCTGAAGGTGGAACAAGGAAACTTCACGACAGACGTGGAGGAGGTCTCCTACGATCAGATTCCCCGCCTGGACGAACAGTCGGCTATCCGGTTGGGAGACCGGAAAATGGGCGAACTGTCCGACATGGTGAGCCAGTTTGAGGTCAACACCGCATACACGCAGATTAACTACAAGGGAAGACCCGTCCGGGTGACCTACCTGGATTACGGCGACTTCTTCAAATGGCTGAACAACCGCGCAAAGGGGATTCCGGCCTATATCGTATTGGATATGGTGACGCAGGAAGTGGAAGTAATCCGCCTCTCCGAAGGAATCAGGTATTCCCCGAGCGAGCTCTTCGGGCGGGACCTGTTTCGCTATGTCAGATTCCAGTATCCGACCTATATGTTCGACGCGCCCACCTTTGAGATCGATGAGAGCGGCGTGCCGTACTGGATCTGTCCCCGTATCCAGAAGACCATTGGGCTGTTCGGCGGGACGGATATCTGCGGCGCTGTCATGATCAACGCGATTACCGGAGAGAGCACGTACCTTGACATTCAGGAGATTCCGAAATGGGTGGACCGCGTATTCACCGCGCAGCTGATCATCGAGCAGTACGATTATCACGGGAAATATGTCAGGGGCTTTCTCAATTCCCTCTTCGGGCAAAAGGATGTCACCATCACGACCGACGGCTACAACTATATCGCGCTCAACGACGACGTGTATATGTACACCGGCATCTCCTCCATCGGCGGCGACCAGTCCAACGTGGGCTTTATCCTCTCCAACCAGCGCACGAAGGAGACGAAGTATTATGCCAGCCCCGGCGCGGAGGAATATTCTGCGATGCATTCGGCGCAGGGCGTCGTGCAGGACTTGGGCTACCAGGCGACCTTCCCGCTTCTGCTCAATATCAAGGGCCAGCCGACCTATTTTATGGCGCTCAAGGACAGCGCGTCTCTGGTAAAGATGTACGCCATGGTAAACGAGCAGCAGTATCAGATCGTGGCGACCGGCACCACGGTTGCCGAGTGCGAGATGAAGTATCAGCAGCTTCTGGTGCAGAACAACATCATCGCAGGGGAGGCGGTCTCCGGGGAGCTGAAGGCGGAGGGAGCCATTGCGGAAATCAGAACCGCGGTCATCGACGGCACGTCCTACTATTTCATCCGTCTGGAAGGCGAACGGGTGTTTTACCGGCTCTCCGCGTCCGAAAACGAAATCGCGGTTATCCTCAACCCGGGCGAAACCGTAAGCATAGAGCATAACAAAGGAGAAGGCCTGGAAATCATCGAGGGATATTCCGTTGTGAAAAAATAGGCTCTCTGTCAATCGTTTGCAAGGCAATAAAAAAGCATGGCCGATGCCATGCTTTTTTATTGCCTAAAATTGTTGATTTCTTAGTTAAGTGTCAGGCTCAGCCGGCCGGTTCGGGGGAGGGGAGCTGCGCCTGCAGCAGGCGGTTGTAATACGCCTGCGGGTCCGCCGCTTCATACGCCTCGGAAAAGGAAACGGAGGTTTCCTCTTTCCAGAGGGTCAGCTGCCTGGAAAAGTCCGCCTGGCAATACGCCTCGCGGACCTGATCTAAAAAAACCGGCAGTCTGAGCAGGATATACCAGCTTCCGCCGCAGGAAACCGGGCCGCCGGTTTTGCCGGGCTCCAGCGCGGCCGCGGCGGAATAGAGCTCCTCCGCCATGCCGCCGTCCTGAAAGAGATATTGTCCGGAGTCTTCGTCATACTCTAACATCCGCCCGCGCGAAAAGACATATCCGTCGGGGTGGGCTATCGCGCCGGGGTCTTTGGAATAGAGCCCCATCAGTTCCTGAAACAAGTCTTCCGGGGCCTCGCTTTCCCGCAGGCGCCGGGCCAGATCAAAGGAAAGCCTTTCCCGGGCTGACCGCTCGCGCTCCGCAAACGGGGCGCCGGTTTCGTCCGCAAAGGGAATGCGGATGTATTTCACCCTGAGAAAGCCCTCCTGCGCGCAATAGGCGTCGATAGTCTTCTGCGTCGGGCTGCGCGGCCCGTTTTCCCCGTAAAGATGGCTTTTGAGCTGATCGCAAAGGAGAAAAACGGAGATAAGGTGAAGAAAGCTTTCCTCCCGAAGGCCGATGCCGCGCAGGTAGAGTGCAAACGCTTCCTCCCCGCCGACGGAGGCGACAAAGTCGGACCTTGCGCCGTTCAATTTTTTCCGCGTATCCTCATCGAAGCCGCAACCAAGCTCTTCCGCCTTCCGCTGCGCGGCGGCATAAAGGCGGACGGTTTCCAGCGCGTCCCGTTTTGCGTACTCCGATACGGACATGCCGTCGATCTCGTCGGACCAGAGAAGGCCTTCCCCGTTGTAGCGGGAAAAATCCAGGAAATCGAGGCTGCAGCCTAACCAGTAATAGTACAGATCGGCGGGAATTTCCGCGCCGTCGACCGTCAGCATCGCGGTGTCGGCCGCGATGCCCGCCCATTCAAGGAGAACGTCGCTTTCCGCCTTTGCCCCATAGCTGCCGTTGCAGCCGGCGGCGGAAAAAAGCAGGATTGCGGCGGACAAAAAAGGGATCATCCGGCTGCGAACTGTCATGTGGTATCTCCTTCGCGCGTGGCGGCATAGTCCCGGACCAGCGTCCGGGCGAGGTGGAGCACATCCTCTCCTTTTTTAATGCGCAGGGACAGATACGGACGCTCGCCGGCGGAAAACAGGAGCCTGCCGCGGTAGCACGGCGCGGCGCAAAGCAGGGAAACCCGCTGCAGCACATCCCCGTACAGGACAAAATTCAGGTGGCCTTCCCGCTGGTTGATTTCCGTCACGCCGGCCTGCGCGGCCTCCGACCGGAGCAGGGCGACGGAAAGCAGAACCTCCACGCTTTTGGGAGGTTCTCCGTATCGGTCGAGCAGCTCGTCGCGCAGGTCGTCCGCGTCCTCGTCCGTGCGGATGCGCGCAATCCTCCG
Source organism: Clostridiales bacterium UBA1446 (assembly GCA_002329245.1). Lineage (GTDB taxonomy): Bacteria > Bacillota > Clostridia > Oscillospirales > Oscillospiraceae > UBA1446. The sequence continues at coordinate 9,209 of DCTG01000137.1, read as the reverse complement.
GTAAAAATCCATCCGCTGTTCGGGGGAGGGGATATAGGTGTCGGGGATATTGGCCGAAAGGGTCAGGTCCGCGGTGCACTCTGTCTGCTGCTTCGGCTGTTCGCCCCGCTCTTCCAAAACCGCTTCTTCCAACAGCTTCAGATACATGTCGTACCCCACGCTCATCATGTAGCCGGACTGTTCGGGGCCCAGAAGGTTGCCGGCGCCCCGGATCTCCAGGTCCCGCATGGCGATCTTNNGATCTCGAGGTCGCGCATGGCGATTTTAAATCCGGAGCCGAACGCGGCGAATTCCCGGATGGCGGAGAGGCGCTTCGCGGCGACATCGGTCAGAACCTTTCCCTTCCGATAAGTCATATAAGCATAGGCGCGGCGCGCGCTGCGCCCCACTCTGCCGCGGATCTGATGCAGCTGCGCCAGACCCAAATGGTCCGCGTCCTCGATAATCAGTGTATTCACGTTTGGAATATCAATGCCGGTTTCCACAATCGTCGTACAGACAAGAATATTGATTTCGCCGTCCACCGTCTTCTGCATCACGCGGCCTAAGGCTTCTTCGCTCATGCGCCCGTGCGCCACGCCGACGGCGGCGTCCGGAAACATCTCCGCAAGACGCGCGGCGGTACGGTCTATGGTCTCCACGCGGTTGTGCAGATAATAGACCTGACCGTTTCGTTTCAGCTCCCGGGAAATCGCGTCCGCCAAAACGGCCCAGTCGTGTTCCAAAACAAAGGTCTGAACGGGCTGCCTGTTCTGCGGCGGCATTTCGATTGTGCTCATATCCCGGATGCCGGAGAGTGCCATATTCAGCGTGCGCGGGAT
>DCTG01000137.1:7165-8371 GCA_002329245.1 Clostridiales bacterium UBA1446 | reverse complement strand
AGCGCTGCTCTTCGTCGATAATCAGAAGGCCAAGGTCTTTAAAGCGAACATCCTTTTGCAAAAGGCGGTGCGTCCCGATGAGAAGGTCGACCTCTCCCGCTTCCAGACGGCGGAGCGTCTGGCGCTGCTGCGCCGTGGACCGGAACCGGCTCAGAACTTCAATCTGAACGGGGTATCGGGCAAACCGGTGGACGGCCGTCAGGTAATGCTGCTGCGCCAGTACGGTGGTCGGCACCAAAAAAGCGGCCTGCTTGCCGTCTAGGATGCATTTCATGACGGCGCGGAGCGCGACTTCCGTTTTTCCGTAACCGACGTCGCCGCATAAAAGCCGGTCCATCGGGACGGGGCGCTCCATATCGTGCTTGACCTCCGCGGTGCAGGTGAGCTGATCCTGCGTCTCCTGATACTCGAAGCTCTCCTCAAATTCCGTCTGCCAGGGACTGTCCGGGGAAAACGCGTGACCGGGAATCCGCTGCCGCTCCGCGTACAGTTGAATCAGCCCCTTGGCAAGATCCTTCGCGGCGGCTTTCGCCCTGCTCTTTGCGCGGGCCCAGTCGGTGCCGCCGAGTTTGGAGAGCTTAGGCCCGGCTGCCTCCTCTCCGCCGCCGATATACTTCGAAATAAGGTCGAGCTGTGTCGCGGGAAGGTAGAGGGAATCTCCTCCCGCGTAGGCGAGTTTGACATAGTCCTTCTCGACCCCGTCCACCGGAAGCTTTGCCAGTTCGACAAAACGCCCGATTCCGTGATGGACGTGTACCACAAGATCGCCCGGCGAAAGGTCGGCGTAGCTCGTCAGCTTCTGGCGCCCGGTAACGGGGGCGGAAACGCGTTTCGGCGCGGGCCCCTGCTGCCCCTCGGTTAAAAGCGCGAAGGCGGCTCCGGGATATTCCATTCCGGCGGAAAGCGCTCCGATGGCAATCATAATCCGGNNGCCCGGTTCCGGCAGTTTTTTTGGTTTGAGCTCCAAAACCGCCTTGAGGCCCCGTTCCCGTAGCAGCGCGTGCAGGTTGCGCGCGCGCCGTTCCGTGGGGCAGAGGACCACAACGCCGAACGCGCTTTTTTCATAGTTTTTCAGGTCTTCGGCGGCCGTTTCGAGACTTCCGCCATAGGAAGGCAGCTGTTTGCAGGAGAGCGCCAGCAAAAGGCGGGGCGGAAGGGGGTAGGAGGAGAGGGGGAAGGAATCCAGATAGGCGACCGGCCGCCCGC
>DCTG01000137.1:2387-7152 GCA_002329245.1 Clostridiales bacterium UBA1446 | reverse complement strand
GACAGCTCGCCCGCAAGGAGTCCCTCGTCAAGCAGGATCTCGAGATCCTCCCGGGTTCGCCCGAGAAATCCGCGGGCGCGCTCCGCAACCCGGCTGCTTTCTGAAAAGAAAAGCAGGGTGTCCTGCGGCAGGTAATCCAGGAGGGTCGATTGCTGGGGATAAATGAGGCAGAGATAGCGGTCGATGGCCGGGAACGAGAGTTCGTTTTTCAGGCGCTCCAAGTCTCGCTCCAAGGTGGCAAGCAGCTGCTGGCGATGGCCGCCCTGCCGCTTGCTCACGCGCTGGCGCAAGGCCGAGACCGCTTCCAAAAGGCCCGCCCTGCCGCCCGGAGCGAGATCCGGCAATACCTCCGCCGCGGGAATGAACCGTACGCTGCCGACGTTTTCCGTCCGCCGCTGGGTGTCCGGGTCGAACGCGCCCATCGCGTCGATCTGGTCCCCGAAAAACTCAAGCCGGACGGGCCGCTCCTCTCCCGGAGAAAAAACGTCCAAAATTCCGCCCCGCACCGCGAATTGCCCGGGGCCTTCCACCTGCTCGCAGCGGGAATATCCGGCCGTAATCAGTTTGGTTATAAGCTCGTCGAGGGAAATGCAGTCATCCTGCCGCAGCGTAAGCGCGGCCGCGCACAGTGTTTCCGGCGGCATGGTGCGCTGTAAAAGCGCTTCCACCGTCGTAACCATAACGGCCGCCTCGCCCCGCGCGATCCGGTAAAGGGAATCTAGGCGCCGGTGCTCCCACTGTCGGGAAACGATGGCGGCGTCCCTGAGAATCGGCTCCCTTCCCGGGATTGTCAAAACGGTATCGCCGGTGAAAGCGGCAAGATCCGCCGCCATGCGGCCCGCTTCCCCCTCGTCGGCGCAGAGAACAAGCACGGGCCGCCCGGTGGACCTGTGCGCTTGGGCTGCCGCATGGGCGCGATGCACCGCGGAAAGGCCGCTGAGCGCGACGGGGCTCTTTCCGCTCTCCAGCGCGCGAAGCAAGGAGGTAAACTCCTCCAACCGTTCTAAGGCTTGACAGACAAACTGCAAAAAATTCACCTCGGATAGAAAAATATGGAAGTCTGGATGGCGCAAAATCCCCCCGGCTCCGAGTCGGAGGGGGGTGGCGGTTATTTGGCCGAGGACGCGCCGGCGCCGCGTCTTGGCCTTCTCAGTTGTATTTGTTCATCGCGCGGTCAATCCCGGCGGAAAGAAACTCCTCGATCGCTTCGGATACGCGGGAGACAGCCTCTTCCACCGCTTTTTGATCCTCTCCCGCCGGGACGCCGAGCACCCAGTCGACCATATCATAGGCGGGATGGGGCGGGGAGCCCACGCCGATTTTGATTCGGGGGAAGGCTTCCGTACCGAGAGAGGCGATAATGTGCTTGAGTCCGTTGTGGCCGCCCGCGCTGCCGCCGGCTCGGATGCGAAGCTTGCCGGCGGGAAGGGAAACGTCGTCCGCGACGACCAAAACCCGCTCGGGCGGGAGCTTGTAAAAAGAGGCGGCTTCCCGTACGGCCGTTCCGCTTAAATTCATAAAGGTCTGCGGCTTCATCAGCAGGACTCGGCTGCCGCCAAGATGCGCGTCGGCGCAAAGCGCGTGAAATTTGAGCTTTTGAAAGGAAACGCCGCAACGCCGGGCCGTAGCGTCACCCGCCCGGAACCCGGCATTATGCCGCGTGTTTTCATATTTTCCGCCGGGGTTGCCAAGGAAGACCACAAGATAGTCGATCGGCCCGCCGCGGCTTCTCTGCAGAAAGGGTCTGAACATATCGGGACCTGCCTTATGAAAGCGGTGGGAAGTCGCGCTCGCTTCTTAGGAGAGGGGGCTTTGTTACAGGAATAGCTTGGAAACGGAAACCTCCTGATAAATCCGTTCGATGGCCTCGGCGAACATGGGCGCGACGGAGAGCTGCTTGATTTTATCGCAGTCAAGATCCTCCGGAAGAGGGATGGTGTCGAGCACCACCACTTCCTCAATCACGCTTTCCTTGATGCGCTGGATGGCCGGCCCGGAAAAGACGCCGTGCGAGGCGAAAGCGCGCACGCTGCGCGCGCCGCCGATTTCCATCAGGGCGCGGGCCGCGTTGCAGATGCTGCCCGCCGTGTCCACCATATCGTCGAAGAGCAGAACGTGCTTGCCCTGCACGTCTCCGATGATATTCATCACCTCGCTCGAGTTTGCCTTTTGCCTGCGCTTGTCGACGATGGCAAGAGACATGCCGAGCTTTTGGGCAAAGGAGCGGGCGCGCGACACGGAGCCGACGTCCGGGGAAACGACGATGGTATCCTCCTCATGGCCGGCGAACTTCTCGGTGCAGTACTGGACGAAAATGGGCTTCCCAAGAAGATTGTCCACAGGAATGTCAAAGAATCCCTGAATCTGCGACGCGTGCAGGTCCATGGTGAGCACCCGGTCCGCGCCCGCGCGGGTGACAAGGTTTGCCACCAATTTGGCGGAAATCGGGTCTCTCGGCTTGGTTTTCCGGTCCTGGCGGGCATAGCCGAAATAGGGCATGACGGCCGTGATGCGTCCGGCGGAGGCGCGCCGGAGGGCGTCGATGACAATCAGCATTTCCATGAGGTTGTCGTTCACAGGGCGGCAGGTTGATTGTACGACGAATACGTCGGAACCGCGAACGGTTTCGTAGATCGAACAAAAATTTTCGCCGTCGGAGAATTTCCCAACCTCGGCGTCGCCGAGCCGGATACCCAATTCGCGGCAGATATTCTCAGCGAGCGGTCGGTTTGAGTTCCCCGCAAAAATTTTAATATCCTTTCCGTGCGCGATCATAATGTTACTCCTCCTGTTTCTCTGGTATTCCCGTTTGTTTTTTTCTTCGTTTTGCCGCCCATTGCTGTTTGGTGGTTTGCTGCGCCCGCGCGATGGCTAGGCTCCCCGGCGGGACATCCCGCGTGATTGTGGAGCCGGCAGCAATATAGGCCCCTTCTCCCACGGTGACCGGCGCGACCAAATTGGTGTTGCAGCCTACAAAGGCGCCCGCACCGACGACCGTACGGGCCTTTGTGATCCCGTCATAGTTGACCGTAACGGTTCCGCAGCCAAGGTTAACATCCGGGCCGATGTCGGAGTCGCCCACATAGGTAAGGTGGGAAATCTTGACGCCTTCTCCGAGCACGGAGTTTTTAACTTCCACAAAATCCCCCAACTTGACATGGTCGGAGACCGTACACCCGGGACGGACATAGGCGAACGGCCCGAGCTTGCAAAATGCGCCGATCGTGCTCTCGTAGCACTGAGAAGCGTTGACGGTTGTGCAATCTCCAACCGTACAGTTCGTGATCATCGTGTTCGGCCCGATTTCACAGTGTTTTCCGATAACGGTACCGCCGCGCAGGATGGTGCCGGGAAGCAGCAGCGTACCGGCTCCGATCTTCGCTCTCGGTTCGATGTATACGGCGCCCGGATCCAAAATTCGAACGCCGGCGTCCAAGTGTCCTGAAATGATTTCCCGCCGGCCAGCCGCCTGCGCCTCCTGCAGGTCGTCTCTGCCGCCCAGCGGAATCATCCGGGGGAGCGCTTCGGGCCGGAACGGGCGGAACATCTGCTGGCCTAAATGCTCAATCGCCACTCTGAAGTCCTGGCCGCCTTCCAAAGCTTCGGCGAGGTCTTGTCCCTGAAGCCGGAAAATGCCGCCGGGAATTCCGTTCTTGGGCAGGGGGTCGCCGCCGGTAAGAAGCTTAGCGCCTGCGGCGGAGAGATAAACGGGACGCGTAAGGACAAAAACCATGCCCGCGGCTTCGCGCAGGAAAGCCGTCAGCTGTTCGGCCGGATTTTCCTCGTCGACGACGGTCAGTTTCGCGTTCTCGGGGAAGCAGGCGATTGCGGCCTGGCGGATGGAATCCCCGCAGACAAGAAAAAACTGCTCCACACCGGCGTCGAACAAGGCCTGAATGGTCCAAGCGGCTGCCGGGCGAAACAGTATTTCTTCCAGAAAAAGCGGCGATACGCCGTCCTTCTGCGAAGTATGGGGCATAAATACAATGGCGCGATGGCCGGGATTCTTCATTTCCATTGCTGCAACCGCTCCCCTCGAACTCATTATACCAAAATTTCCGTAAAAGGAATACCCGCGGGCCGGAAAATTTCCGTTTTTATCCGTGTCGCCGGATTTTTCCGTTTCGGGCTTCTCCGAATGAGGGGAAATGACGAAAAAAACCGTCCACAGAAAGAATGGACGGTTTTCTGTCCCTTATTCTGCGCTCATCTTGTTCAGAGCCAAAGCAAGAGCGCGCTTTTTACGGGCTGCCGTATTTTTGTGCAGAATCCCTTTGTTGGCAGCCTGGTCAATCTTCTTCACGGCGGCGCGGAAGGCGGCAGTCGCTTCCTCGCGGTTTCCCTCGGCCGCGACTACAGAAAACTTCTTCACGGCTGTCTTCAGTGCGGATTTCCCGGCTTTATTGCGTGCGGTTCTGGCCGCGGAAACCAAAACCCGCTTTTTGGCGGATTTGATATTCGGCAAATCATCCACCTCCTTGTGCTCGTTATTTCTGCGGATGAAAAAAACACCCGCGCGGAATATCATAATATCACCGCAGAGCTGAAAATGCAATAATTATTTCGCTTTTTTCTAAGAACTGTGAACCAACGGAACAAAAAGAGCGGGCAAAGACGCCGCAGACCCGGGCGTACCCCTGCCGGCCGCTTGCGTTTTCCCGGTTCGGATGGTATAGTGAGAAGGCCGCAACATACATCCGAAAGGACGATTAGAGCCTATGAAGCTTGGAATAATGGGACTTCCCAATGTGGGAAAAAGCACGCT
>DCTG01000137.1:0-2341 GCA_002329245.1 Clostridiales bacterium UBA1446 | reverse complement strand
TGTGGACATCGCCGGTCTGGTGCGCGGGGCCTCCAAAGGGGAGGGACTCGGCAATCAGTTTCTGTCGCATATCCGGATGACGGATGCGGTGGTGCACGTCGTACGCTGTTTCGACGATGAAAACGTTATTCACGTGGAGGGACCCTGCGATCCCGCGCGGGATATTGCAATCATAGAAACGGAACTCATCCTTTCGGATCTGGAGCTCGTGGAGCGGCGGATCGACAAGGCGAAAAAAGCGGCCAAGGGCGACAAACGCTTCCAGAAGGAGGCGGAACTTTTCGAGGGACTCAAAGCGCATCTCGACGGGGCGAAGCCCGCGCGAAGCTATCCCTGCGGGGACGAAGAGCGGGAGATCATTCTCTCTTCGGGATTGCTTTCCTGCAAGCCGGTCATTTATGCGGCCAATTTGGACGAAGAGAGCTTTTCGGCGGATTTCGAGCAAAACCGCCATTATCTTGCGGTGAAGAAGATTGCGCAGGAGGAGGGCGCCGGGGTGATTCCGATCTGCGCCAAGCTCGAGCGGGAGATTTCCGAGCTCTCCGGCGAGGACAGGCAGATGTTCCTCGAGGAGCTGAACATACGGGAGCCGGGTCTGGACCGGCTGATCCGAAGCTCCTATGACCTCTTGGGGCTGATGTCGTTTTTAACCGCCGGAGAAGACGAATGCCGCGCGTGGACCATCAAGCGGGGCACAAAGGCGCCCCAGGCAGCCGGAAAGATACACTCCGATTTCGAGCGCGGATTTATCCGGGCGGAAGTGGTTTCCTTCGAGGACCTGATCGCGTGCGGCGGCATGGCCGCGGCAAAGGAGCGCGGACTTGTCCGCAGCGAGGGCAAGGAGTACAGGATGCAGGACGGCGACGTCGTGCTCTTCCGGTTCAACGTATGACGAAGGGGCAGAAAATCTCTCCCCGGGAGCGCATCCAAAGCATCGACGCGCTGCGCGGTCTTTGCGTCGTGCTTATGGTGTGCCATCATTTCCTCTATGACCTGGTGGTTTTCCTGCATGCGCCGGCCTGGCTGTTTTATAATCCCGCATTTCAGTTTCTCCACTATGTGTTTGCCGGCTGCTTTATCCTGCTTGCGGGGGTTTCCTCCCGGTTATCCAAAAGCAATGTGCGCAGGGGTCTGAAGGTGGCCGCGGCGGCGGTCGCCATAACGGTGGTCACACATTTTATGGACATGATTATCGTCTTCGGCATCCTGCACTTTTTTGGCTTTGCGATGATTCTGTACGGCCTGACGCAGAAGCTGTGGGACAGAATCCCGGAGCGCATTGCGCCGGTTCTCTATCTGCTTTTGCTCTTTGCCTCCTCCGCGGCGCTTTCTTTTGTCAAGACGGACGCGCGCTGGCTCTGGCCGATCGGCATCACGTACGAGGGCTTTTATTCCGCGGACTATTTCCCGATCTTTCCGTGGATTTTCGTTTTCCTGTTGGGGACATGGCTTGGGAAGCTCGTGGTCGAGCGCCGGCTTCCGGAAACGGTTTACGCCGTTTCCCCGCCGTTTTTCCCCTCCGTCGGCCGCCATGCCTTTCTGATCTATCTGCTTCATCAGCCGGTCCTCTACGCGCTAACAATGGGCATCCGACGGCTGATCGGAAGCTGAGAATGAGTAAAAACAAGAAGCGCCCCCGCTTTTTAAGCGGGGGCACCTTTTTTGCTTAGTCCATTTGCTGGTTTCGCCGGGAGATGCGAAGACGAGCCATTGCCCGGGCCAAGGCAATCTGGGAAGCTTTGTGCTCGGCGATGCTCTGACGCTGCCGCAGGCGCTCCTCGGCGCTTCGCTTTTCTTCCAACGCGCGCGCGGCATCGATGTCCTCCGCCCACTCGCAGACCTGGGCAAAAATCACGGTTCCGCGGGGACGCACCTCAATGAATCCTTCCGAATGAAAGGCTTCGCGCCACTCGCCGTTCTCCTTGATGCGCACGCTGCCGTCCTGCAGCGCGACAATCATCGGGGCGTGCCCGGCCCAGACGGCCAGTTCCCCGTCCGGCGCCTGCACGACGATCGATTCGACCTGTCCGGAAAAAAAACGCTGTTTCGGCGTCATAATTTCAAGCGGAAATGCGCTCACCGTTTCCTCATCTCCTCGGCTTTGCGGCGGACCTCGTCAATGTCGCCCACTAGGAAGAACNNGGGCAAATCATCCACTTCGCCGTCCACAATGGCGGCGAAGCTGCGTATGGTGTCTTCGACGCGCACAAAACGTCCCGGCTGGCCGGTGTACACTTCCGCGACGCTGAACGGCTGGGAAAGAAAACGCTGGATCCGCCTCGCCCGGTAGACCGTGCGCTGATCTTCCTTGGAAAGCTCGTCCATACCCAAGATTGCGATG
>DCTG01000177.1:711-4081 GCA_002329245.1 Clostridiales bacterium UBA1446 | reverse complement strand
TTCCGCGAGGTGCAGCCGCACGACCTTTTGAAATTCGGCATTATTCCCGAACTGGTGGGCCGCATGCCTGTCATAGCCCCGCTGGAAGCGCTCAGCCGGGAACAGATGATTGAAATTTTAACCCTGCCGAAAAACGCACTGGTAAAACAGTACCAATGTCTATTCAGCTACGACAATGTCAAGCTGGAATTTGAGCAAAGCGCGCTGGAAGCAATTGCGGACAAAGCGATCGAACGCGGAATCGGAGCACGCGGCCTGCGCGCCGTAGCCGAGGACATCATGACGAATGTCATGTACGAAGTGCCTGCCGACCCCACCATTGAAAAAGTCGTCATAACGGCGGACAGTGTGGAAAAGAAGGCGGAGCCAAGAATCGAGCGTAACCCCGAGCGAATGGCGAAGCCAAGAGTCAGGCTGGAATCGTCCGACGCGGCGCCGCCCCGAATGCGCGGGAATGCAAGCTGATCGGAAGGGGGCGGAAGTTTTGCCGCCCCTTCTTGCTTTGTATGCGCCGATACCGTATCCTTCATCATCGTGCAAACCGATTTTGCCAAAATAGTTCTTATCAGATGAAACAGGTTTCTTTGTTCTTCAGTGAGGAAGTGGAATATGCCTAACGAACCCCAATATGTAACCATGCCGATGCTTGCGCTGCGTGGCCTGACCGTCTTTCCGGGCATGCTTTTGCACTTTGACGTAGGCAGGGAAATATCCATCAAGGCGCTTGAAGAATCCATGAGCGCGGGACAGAGTATTTTTCTGGTTGCCCAGCGAAACGTAGCTGTGGAGATGCCCTCTTTCGAAGACCTTTACCGGATCGGAACGATTTCCAACGTCCGTCAGATTCTGCGTCTGCCCGGAGACAATGTCCGCGTTATGGTGGAGGGCGTTACCCGGGGACAGCTTTGCGAGCTCGTCCAAACTTCGCCCTATCTAGCCGCGCAGGTGGAAACCCTTGTCGAAGAAGCACCTCTGACGCCGAGCGCCCGCAGCGAGGCGCTGGTCAGGATGTGCTACGACCTTTTCAGGCGCTATATCGAGCTTGCGCCAAACATGACAAACGATATTTTGCTGAATATTATGTCAAGCGAAGATCCGGGCCATATTGCCGATCTCGTCGCGCAGAACATTGCCATGCGCCAGAACGATAAACAGTCTGTCCTGGAAGAACTCCGGCCTCTGCGCCGCCTGGAAAAGGTTAACCAAATCCTGCGACGCGAAATTGAAATCCTCGAGATGGATCGCGAGATGCAGGAAAAGTTTCGCTCTCACCTCGGAAAAGCGCAGCGGGACTATATCCTTCGCGAACAGATGAAGGTTCTGCAAAGCGAGCTGGGGGAATACGAGGACGGTAGTTCCGAGCTGGAGGAATACCGGCAGAAAATTGCGCGCGCCAATCTTCCGGCCGAGGCGGAGGAAAAGCTGAAAAAAGAGGTTTCCCGGCTGTCGAAGCAGCCGTTCGGATCGTCCGAGGCCGCCGTCATCCGCGGCTATTTAGATACCTGTCTCGAGCTGCCGTGGAACAAAACGACGGCGGACAAGATGTATGTGGAAAAGGCGCGCAAAGTGCTGGAAGCGGACCACTACGGACTGGAAAAGGTGAAGGAACGCGTTCTTGAGTTTTTGGCGGTCAAACAGCTCGCGCCGCAGCTGAAGGGACAGGTGCTCTGTTTTGTCGGGCCGCCCGGCGTGGGGAAAACCTCCGTTGCCCATTCCATCGCAAAAGCGATGAACAGAAAAATAGCGAGGCTTTCCTTGGGAGGCGTACGCGACGAGGCGGAGATTCGCGGGCACAGAAAGACCTATGTCGGCGCGATGCCGGGACGCATTCTTACCGCAATCCGCCAGGCGGGGACCAACAACCCGATTCTTCTGCTCGACGAAATTGACAAGCTGGGCAGCGATTATCGGGGAGATCCGGCGGCCGCGCTCTTGGAAGTTTTGGACACCGAACAAAACAACGCCTTCCGCGATCATTATCTGGAACTTCCCTTCGACCTCTCGGACGTTTTCTTCATCACAACCGCAAACGATACTTCGACCATCCCGCGCCCCCTCTTGGACCGTATGGAAGTCATCGAGCTGAGCAGCTATACCGACGAGGAAAAGCTGCAGATCGCAAAGCGCCACCTGCTACCAAAGCAGATGAAACGGCACGGCATTCCCCGGGGAATGCTGAAACTGACCGACGACGCCATCCGCGAATTGATTGTGCGATATACCAGAGAATCCGGAGTGCGGATATTGGAACGGAAATTAGCCGAAATCTGCCGCAAAGCTGCAAAAGCAGCCGTATCGGACTCTGTAAAGAAGATATCCATTACAGGCGATAGCCTGCAAGCCTTCCTCGGGCCGCCCAAATATCATCCGGAAAAACTGTACCGAACCATGCAGGTTGGCGTGGTCAACGGTCTCGCCTGGACCAGTTCGGGCGGAGAGATTCTTGAGGTGGAAGTGAGCGTCGTTCCGGGGAGCGGGAAATTGGAGCTGACCGGCAATCTCGGAAATGTGATGAAGGAATCCGCCATGGCTGCGCTCTCCTATATTCGCAGCCGCGCCTCGCAGCTCGGAATTGAACAGGATTTTCATCACACGAAGGATATCCATGTTCATTTCCCGGAAGGCGCTGTTCCGAAAGACGGCCCTTCGGCCGGAATCGCCATTGCAATTGCCATGATCTCCGCGCTGACGAATGCTCCGGTTCGTCCCGGTTACGCCATGACGGGTGAAATCACGCTGCGCGGGCGCGTCCTGCCGATTGGCGGACTGAAGGAAAAAACAATGGCTGCCCTTCGGAACGGATTGAAAACTGTAATCATACCCACGGAGAACGAATCTGACCTTGAAGAAATCGACCAGACGGTTCGAAATGCGCTCCGCTTTGTTTTGGCGGAACAAATTGATACGGTAATATCCGAAGTGCTCGATTTTTCTTCTGTACCGATACGGGAAAACAAGGAGAATATCAGAATCGCAGAACCGGCCGGAACGGGGCAGGGCATCACGCTGAAACAGTAACGGAGGTGCATGATGAACACGAACAAGGCGGAATTCATCCGGTCTGCTTCCGGAGAACAGGATTTTCTGCGAGACGGCCTTCCGCAGGTGGTTTTTGCAGGACGATCAAACGTGGGAAAATCTTCGGTCATCAATCGATTGGTCGGCCGGAAGAATCTCGCCTTCGTAGGCGCGACACCCGGAAAAACCGCGCATATCAATTATTTTCTGGTGGATAAGCGCTTTTATTTCGTAGACTTGCCCGGTTATGGATATGCCAAGGTTTCAGAAGCGGAAAAAAGGCGCTGGGCGCGCCTCATGGAAAGCTATTTCGCCATGGAGGGACTGATTCGTCTCGGTATCCTGATCGTGG
>DCTG01000177.1:0-676 GCA_002329245.1 Clostridiales bacterium UBA1446 | reverse complement strand
CGCACCGAATCTGATTCGCATTGCGGAAACCTTGGAGCTTTCCCCTCAAGTAAGCGTTGTTCCGTTCTCCGCGGAGCGCGGTACCGGAAAATCGGAACTCCTTAGCCTGATTGAAGCGACAATCTGATCGAAGATCCCCCGGAAGTTTTTTAGAGCTTTCCGGGGTTTCTTTCAAGATGACAAGACCTATTTTGAAAAGAACATATTTATTCCAAGATAGACTATGACGTGATTTCGTGTGAAATGAAAAAGGAAGTGGCGTTTATGGCAATACTCGGCGCATTTGCGGTACCTCATCCGCCGCTCATTTTACCGGATGTCGGGCGCGGAGAGGAGAGAGGGATTCAAAAAACCATTGATTCGTACCGTGAAATCTCGCGGCGCATCGCGCAGCTGCGGCCGGATACTGTTGTAATTTCCTCGCCCCATTCGGCGCTGTACGCGGATTACTTCCATATCTCGCCCGGCAGCCGGGCCGAGGGCGACATGCGCAGTTTCGGCGCGCGGCATGTCCGCGTCGAGGCGCAATACGACGAGCAATTCGTCCAAGCCCTTTCCGAGATCTGCGCCTGCGCCGGAGTTCCCGCCGGAACGATGGGAGAACGAGATCCTTTTCTCGACCACGCCGCTTTTATTCCCGTTTGGTTTCTGCACGAAGTATATCGGGAATGCAAAA
>DCTG01000181.1:13513-18920 GCA_002329245.1 Clostridiales bacterium UBA1446 | reverse complement strand
CGGTGTCGGCCCGCGTCCCGGCCACCACGTGCTGCTGTTTGCCCAAGGATTCGATCGCGCGCAGACGGTCCCGCAGTTCGGCGGCGCGCTCAAAGCGCAACTCTTCCGCCGCCTGTTCCATTTCACCGGCCAGGCGTGCGCGAAGCTCTTCATATTTGCCCTCCAAGATCAGCACCGCCTGTTCCACCGCAGCCCGGTACCGTTCCGGGTCCCCGGGCGGCAGGCAATACGCGTCGCAAAGCCCCATATGGCGGTTCAGGCAGGGACGGTCCCGCCCAATGTCGCGCGGAAATTTCCGGCTGCAGTTCGGCAGTTTCAACGCGGTGCGGATTGCATCTATGACGGCGCGGGTCTCATTCCGACCCCCATACGGTCCGAAGTAGCGGGCCGCGTCAGCCGCCGGTTTTGAAACAAGAGAAAATCGGGGGTACTGCTCGTTCTCCGAAAGGCGGATATAGGGGTAACCCTTGTCGTCCTTCAGCAGAATATTGTACTTTGGCATATGGCGCTTAATGAGGGAGCACTCCAACACAAGGGCTTCAAATTCGGTTCCGGTCAGAATCACGTCGAAATCCCGAACCTGCGCAACCATGGAGGCTGTTTTGAACGAATGCCCCGCGGTATCCTGAAAATACTGGCTGACCCGGTTTTTAAGCGCCTTCGCCTTTCCGACATAGATGACCCGGCCGGCTGCGTCCAACATGAGGTAGACACCCGGTTTTACAGGCAGTGAGCTGGCTTTTTCCTTTAGCTGCGAGAGATCCATTTTGTTCCCTTCATTTATCCGCCCAAACCGGCTTCTGAAGCATAGCAAATTCTTTCTTAGTGTGAAACTTCAACAGCCGGATGGGTATTCCGCTACGTATTTTATGAAGTATGCGCCGTATCCTTTCGCTCCGCACCGAAATTGCGACAGGAATCTAAATACACGAAAAGCGCCGTTTCGCGGCGCTTTTCAGAGCGTATTTTATTTATAATCTATGCATCCATGAAATCGGAAGAAATCAAGTCTACAAGGGCGTTAACAGCCGCCTCTTCATCGGCTCCGTCGGCAATGATCGTTATGGTAGACCCCTTTACGATACCTAAAGACAGAAGGCCCAACAGGCTTTTTGCATTGATTCGGCGCTCGTTGCGCTCCACCCAGATGCTGCTCTTGAATTCGTTTGCCTTTTGTATAAAGAAAGTAGCGGGCCTCGCATGCAATCCAACCGAGTTGTTGACAACCGCTTCTTTGCTGTACATCCCAAGATTCCTCCCAATATACAATTCCTGAACCTGATTCTATGAGGCACTTAAAGAATACCAAATTTTATCCGGACCGTCAATGATATTTTTCACAAAGTTCGAAGCGAAACGAGGGTTTATTTCATCTCCGCAATGGTTACTCCCGTTTCCCCTTCCCCGTATCGCCCCAATCGAAAACTCCTTACGTACCTGCTGTTTTTCAGTTCCTGATGCACCGCGCTCCGCAGCGCTCCGGTCCCTTTTCCGTGTATAATCGTCACGGTTTCCACTTTGGCGAGCATCGCGCCGTCCAAAAACTGCCCCAACGCCGCAATCGCCTCGTCCACGGTCATTCCCCGCAGATCCAGTTCCCGCGCAGGCGCGGCCGAATGAAACTGCAGCGCAGCTTCCTTTCTTGCGCGGTTTTTCACGGACTCCTTTCCGCTTTCTCCCGCAAGCACGCGTACTTCCTGCTGTTTTGCCGTGATTTTCAATCTGCCGGCCTGCAGTTCCAACGTTCCGTCCTTCTGTTCGGATAAAACGACCGCCTTCGTCCCAATTCCCAGAAGCAGCACCGTATCGCCGGGCTTTGCCGGCCGGGTCGGCGGCAGGCTTTCGATCTCCTCCTCCCGGACGGTGAAAGCCCGTTCCGCTTCATTGAGCCGGNNGCCGGCGGCGGATTTCCGTTCTGGCCTCATTAACCGCCTGCCAGTTCTCCTCCTTCGTTTTTTGTTTCTGCATCTCCTGCAATTGGGCAAAGATTTCGTCGGAAGCGGCTCGTGTATTCTCAATAATTTGCCTCGCTTCCGCCTTTGCGCGCTCGGAGGCCTTCGCGCGCTCCTGTTCCATGCGCGCCTTGTATTCTTCCGCGGCCTTGTTCCGCTCTTCCGCTTCCCTGCGCAGTCTTGCGGCCNNCCGTTCCCGCTCCATCTCCTGGCGCTTGCTCTCCAGCTGCGCCAAAACATCTTCAAACTGGAGGCTTCCCGTATCGACCTGCTCTTTCGCGCGGGCAATGACCTTTTCAGACAGACCTAACCTGCGGGCGATCGCGAAGGCGTTGGATTTGCCCGGCACGCCGATGAGCAGCTTATAGGTCGGCCGCAGCGTCTCCACATTGAATTCGCAGGCCGCGTTTACGACCCCCGGCGTCTTCATCGCATATACCTTCAACTCGGCATAATGCGTGGTGGCGGCGATTCGCGCGCCCCGCCGCCGCGCTTCCTCGATAATGGCGATGGCAAGCGCCGCACCCTCCACCGGGTCGGTGCCCGCCCCCAGTTCGTCCATCAATATAAGAGTCTTTTCGTCGGACTCCTCCAAAATACGAATGATGTTTGAAATATGGGCGGAAAATGTGGAAAGGGACTGTTCGATGCTCTGCTCGTCTCCGATGTCCGCTAAAATCTTCGAAAAGGGGGCAACCGTGCTGCCTTCCCCGGCGGGGATATGCAGGCCGCACTGGGCCATCAGGGATAAAAGCCCGATGGTCTTAAGCGTCACCGTTTTGCCGCCGGTATTGGGACCGGTAATGACTAAAGTATCAAACTCTCCCCCGAGATGCACGTCGATGGGCACAACGCTGCCGGACGGGAGAAGTGGATGGCGCGCGCGGCGCAGATTCATGCTCCCGTCGCTACTCAGCACGGGCGATATGGCGTTCATCCTGCCCGAAAGCTTGGCCCGGGCGAAAATACAGTCTAGCCTGACCAGGAGATCATAGTCACGCAGGATTGCATCCGCATGCTCCGCAATCAGCGCGGACAGTTCGGCCAGGATGCGCTCAATTTCCTTCTTTTCCTTCGCCGCAAGCTCCCGCAGGTCGTTGTTCGCCTGAACGGCTTTCATCGGCTCAATAAACACCGTGGCTCCGCTTGCGGACACATCGTGAATCAGGCCCGGCACTTCTCCCTTGCATTCCGCCTTGACGGGCACCACATAGCGCTCGTTTCGCATCGTAATAATGGTTTCCTGCAGGTATTTCTGATAATGCGGGGATGAGATGATCTGCTGCAGCACTTCCCGCACCTTCGACACCGCGTTTTGCATATGCCGCCGTATGTCGAACAGCTCCGGACTGGCGCTGCTGGAAATTTCGTCCTCCGCGACAATCGCGCCGAATATTTTGTCTTCCAAAAACCGGTTCCCCTGCAGAGAACGAAACAGCCAGTCAATCTCCAGAGGCTCTTTTCGATCCTCGCTGCCGTATTCCCGCGTCAGGCGTGCCGCCTTCAGAACACCGGCAACGTTCAAAAGTTCCCGTGTATTCAGCATACCGCCGATTTGCGCCCGCCGGACGGCTTCCCCAACCGGCCGCACGCCTGAAAATTGCGGCGCGCCCTGCAGCTGCATCAGCCTGCAGGCCGCGTCCGTTTCAAGCAATAGGCGCTCCGCCTCCCCGCGCTCGCCGCTGGGGCGGATATGAAGCGAACGTTCCTTCGCCTCCGCACAAACCGCTTCGGCAGCCAACAGTTTGAGAACCTCGGGCAATTCGAGTATCTGGAGCGATTTTTCAATAAGATCGTTCATTTTTACCCTCCCGGCGAAATCCCCTGAGGCTTCGGCGAAGCCTGATAAGACGCGCTTGTATGCAGAAGTTTGTAGTAATCCAGAGTTTTAAAGCCCCGCTCCAACTGCGCCAGCACAAAAGCTTCGCTCGCGTTTCCCATAAGGCGCAGAGCAGGCTCTGACAAGCGGAAGGAATAAAGCTGTTTCGGGTCGCATGATTGGATATGGCGCAGGGCTGCAAGGCTCCCCTCGCACAGCGGCATGGAAATACCGCCTTCTTCCCCGGAGGGGCAATTGGCACAGCGAACGGTCCCTTCCCGCAGGCTGAGGCGGGGTTGTTCCGGCGGGGATTTTCCGCAGACGCAGCACTCGTCAAGAAGCGGCGCGAACCCCGCAAGGCTCATCAGCTTCATTTCAAACGCGGGCTTAATCAGATTCGGATCCTTCTTCAGTTTGTCCAAAGCAAAAAGCGCGTTTAAAAGCAAAGACAGAAGCCAGGGCGGAGCGCAGTCTCCTTCCGCGAAAAGCTCGCAAAGCTCGGCAAAATAACATCCCAGCGCCAGCTTCTCCAAATCCGAACGGATACCGTAAAACTGCTCGATCGTCGAGGCCTCGTCCAACGTGAAATAATCCCTGTATTCAAAAAGAGTCATGTCGGAAAATACCAATAGCTGAGCCGAAGCGGCTAATCTGCTCCCCTTGCTGCGCGCGCGGCGGGCCAGGACGGTGCGCTTTTCCCCGGTCTGCAGCAATACGGTAAGAAGCTTATCCGTTTCTTTGATATCGGTCTCCCGAAGCACAATCCCTTTCGTAACAAATCGCATTGCTTACTCCTCTATGTAAGAAAAAACCTGCCGGCATAAAACGATATTCGTAATAACTCCGGCGGCGCTACGCCGCCGGAGCGGTTCGGGATATCCCGGGAAATAAAATCCTTGTTTTGACGCGGAACTCACATCGCCTTATGCCGTTTTGTTTTCCGCACCCCATTCCATCGCGCTGAGCCTCTGATAGAGCAGGTAGCAAACCGGCAGCCCTGTCTTCCAGAACAAAAACCATATTTGTTTTGCGTACATGCGACATACCTCCCGACTCTTAGCTTGCCGGCGGATACCGCAATCCATACAAGGAAATTTATTCGAAATAACCGAAATTCCGCATAAATCCCTGGTTGTCCCTCCAGTTTTCCTTTACCTTTACCCAGGTTTCCAAAAACACCTTTCCGCCTAAAAACCGCTCCATATCCCGCCGGGCGTCTGTACTTATTTTCTTCAGCATGGCTCCTTGTTTTCCGATCAGAATCCCTTTATGGGTTTCCTTTTCACAATAGATGGTCACGCTGATTTCGGTAACACCATCCTCGCGTTCTGTAAAGCGGTTTACCTCCACAGCCACGCCGTGCGGTACTTCGTGGCTCAGGGATAGAAGAATCTTTTCCCGGACAATTTCCGCCACAATCTGGCGCTCCGGCTGGTCGGTCACCATGTCGTCCGGGAAGAGCTGCGGACCTTCCTGCGCAAAGCCTTCGAGTACATGGATCAGGTCTTCGATGCCTTCCCCCGTCCTGGCGGAGATGGGGACTATGGCTTGAAAGTCCAGCGCGGCGCGATACAGATCGATTACGGAAAGCAGAGATTCTTTCTTCACCGTATCGATCTTGTTAATGACCAACACG
>DCTG01000181.1:1206-13487 GCA_002329245.1 Clostridiales bacterium UBA1446 | reverse complement strand
CATCACCGCGTCCACATCGGCGACCGACTCCCGCGCAACCTTTACCATATAATCGCCAAGGCGGGAGCGCGGGCGGTGCATCCCCGGCGTGTCCAAAAAGACAAACTGTGTTTCTCCGCGGGAGATTACGCCGTAAATCCGGTTTCTTGTGGTCTGTGGCTTCGGGGTGACGATTGCCACCTTTTCCCCGATTAACGTATTCAGGAGCGTGGATTTCCCCACGTTGGGGCGCCCCGCGATTGTGATCATTGCCGTTTTCGTAATTCCCATGAAGCTCCTCTTGCTTTCGTTTCAATTTGCCTGCCTTGCAGGCGTATTCCATCCGCAGCTCTTACCCCGCGGCGTTTTTATCCCGCGTCGAACTCTACTTCCCGCGTTAGGCCTAATGAAAGAAGGATATCCTCTTCCCGCTCCCGCATACGGGCGCGGTCTTCTTCGCTTCCATGATCATACCCCAAAAGGTGGAGAACGGAATGCACCGTCAGATACGCCACCTCGCGTTCGGCCGAATGGCCGTATTCTTCCGCCTGGGCGCGCGCCCGTTCCAGCGAAATGGCGATATCGCCAAGCGGCAGAAGGTTTGTATCCGGATCCACGGGTATCGTTTCCGCGGAAAAAGCCCCCGGCGTGAAGGAAAACATGGGAAAAGAGAGCACATCCGTCGGCGCGTCAATTCCGCGCTGGTCCAAATTGATCCGGCTNNGATCCCGGCGTCATCCGTGAACAGTATATTTACTTCACAAGGAACGCCCACTCCTTGGGCGCCGAGCGCAGCGTTCACGCATTGTTTCACCAAAGGATGAAACACGCGCCCTCCCAATACCGCTTTTTCTGAAGAAATGGATATTTTATTGCGCATATCTTACCTCTTAGGATGGATTTCTCTTCCCGCGCGCATCTTCTGTCCGCCTTCCGGATTGCCGCCGGATACGTTTTTCCCCTGGCCTTTCCGGTTTTCATATGCTTCATACGCCTGCACGATGCGCTGAACCAATACATGGCGTACGATGTCGCTTTCCTCAAGACGACACTGCGCGACACCCTCCACGTCCCGCAGCACACGCATGGCGTCCTTAAGTCCGCTGATTCTGTCGGGCGGGAGGTCGATTTGCGTCACGTCCCCGGTAATGACCATTTTGGAACCGAAACCGAGGCGCGTTAAAAACATTTTCATCTGTTCCCGCGAGGTGTTCTGCGCCTCGTCCAATATGATGAAGGAATCGTCCAAGGTTCTCCCGCGCATGTATGCCAGCGGGACGACCTCGATATTGCCCCGTTCCAGATATTTATGGTAGGAATCCGTCCCGAGCATCTCAAAGAGCCCGTCGTAGAGCGGGCGAAGGTAAGGGTCCACCTTATTCTGCAGGTCGCCCGGCAGAAAGCCTAATTTTTCCCCGGCTTCCACGGCAGGGCGGGTAAGGATGATCCGGTTGACCTGCTTGTCCCGAAACGCGGAAACGGCCGCCGCGACGGCAAGATAGGTTTTCCCGGTCCCGGCGGGGCCGACGCACATGGTTACCGTATTGCCGCGGATGGCTTCCATATACTTTTTCTGACCCAAGGTTTTCGCTTTCACCGGTTTTCCGCGCGCAGTCACGCAGATGACGTCCTTTGCCAGTTCGCTGATCTTCTGCTCCTGCCCGGCCCGCACAAGCTCGATGAGATATCGGATATTCTGTTCACTGATGGGCTCTCCGCGGGCGGAGAGAGACATGAGCCCTTCCACGGTGCGCGCGGCGAGCAGAACATTTTCGGCCTCTCCCATGATTTTAAGCTCCGCGTCGCGGTTCACAACGCTGACCTGCAGTTCCTGTTCCATAACACGGATATTCTCGTCGAAGGAACCGAAGAGATTCACCGCTTCTTCCATGCGCTCCAAACTGATGGTTTGTTCTATCATTCCCATACAACACTCCCAGCGGAGAAGGCTTAAAAAGCCTCCTCCTGCGATTGCGAGGAATCTTCCCCCGCCGGCGCTTTTTCCATATCCCCGTCCGAAAGCTCCACAACCTTGCCGATCTGTTCCTCGCATTCGCCCAAAAGCGTCACGCTCAGAATACCGTTTTTCTCCTGCGCGGAAAAGCTCATACGAAGAATCTCCCCTTCCGCATCGATCGATAATGCAAGCTGCTCCTCAAGTTTCTTCCGCAGCAGTTTTTCGGCGGATTCCCGGTTCACGGCGACGGGAACCGCCCGGTACTCCCTGTACCGCTCGACGATCATGGCGGCGGGGAATTCAATGCCGCCCGGCAACCGGAACGGATGCCTTTCTTTTATTTTATCATAGCACAAGAAGGAAATACCAGCGTTTCTATAGAAATTAATCCTTCGTTTTCCAAAAAGGAAGGCGTATTTCATTTTTTCTTTTCCCGTATACTCCTTTCCGGTTCCGGCAAGGGGCGTCTGCGCGGAAACGGTGTACCAGGTGCGGGCGTAAATATTTGCCATCGCGTGGACGTAGCGGCTGCCTAGACTAATCCCGCTCCATTGTGCCCCTTCGAGATCGTAGACCCCGCTGACGAGAAGATCGCCTTCCAATACGGTACGGCCCACCTCTGTCTGCGCCTTTCCGGCTAATACTTCCATTCTCGTAATAATGCCGCTTTTTGCCGCAATGACGTTGCTCGGGCGGCTTTCGTCCACAATTTCCGGCTTCGGCTCCCGCTCCCGCACAATTACTTCCGCGCGGGTGCCCGAGATGTTCACCGCAAGCCAGGAAAGGTCGGGAAGGGCCAGTAGCACCCGGTTTTTGACGATTCCCGTGTCGACGGAGGGGCCGTATACGCCCGGGCGCACGCCGGCTCGTTCCAGTTCCCGGAGGATGGCGTCCGTTCCCACCCTTTCGTTTCCGGTCACTTCGATAACAAGGATAAATCTTGAAAGCACAAGGACAGACGCAAAAAACAGGAATAGCCCGACAAACAGCGCGTAACGCTTTCGCAGGCGAAGCAGAAAAACCGGAACGCCGTGTCGGCGCAGCACCGTAATCTCGCACATGGCCCGCGCAGCAAGCTCCTGCACACGCACATGGTCCTGAAAAAAAACGCACAAACGCAGGCAGGTCTCCGATTTCCACTCCACCTTCCAGAACGAAATGCCGTTTTGCGCGCAGAGATTGATCAGGCGCTCCGGGTATGCCCCCGCCGCCTCGATCCATACGAATCCGCGGAGTATCTGGATCAGTTTCTGCATGAAACGCCACCTCAATCCGAAAATTCAAGCTTTTTGATCTCGCCCGTAATGAGAAGTTCCCTGCTGTTCATGGCCCGCAGCGTAAGGCCGCTTCCCGCGACGATCACCTCGGATCGCCCCCCGCTCACCCGGATCTCCTCGGTACTGTAAGACAGGATGCCCTGATGGTTTTCCATCCGGAGCTCGCGAAAGCCCGTAATCTCCAACCGGGGCAGCCCCGCCACAACGTCGCCCGGCAGATCCAGCGCTTCTGCGGCCCGCTCCAATATTCCTTCCGGCCGTTGCCGTTTCTCCACTTCCTCCACCCCCATGACGTCCGTCCCATTTCCGGCATACTTCTGATACATATGCGAAGGGGCCGGAAACATTGCGTGTCCAACACGCCGCGGCGCCGCTTCATTATTTCTCCGGGACACGCAAGTTCTTCCCTTTTTCGAATATGAATTACCGGGAAATGATTATCGGCCGGAAAAGAAACAAAACGGATGCGACGCGGAAAATTCGGAATTCGGATGCGCTTGGCGGAAGGAGGCGGCAAAATGACACGGATCCTGTCCAACCGAAAAATCCTGGAAGCCATGTCGGGCTTAGCCGTGCTTTGCATGATGACCGGCCTTCTGCTTTATCCGAAGGAAGCGCTACAGGCTGCGCGGGACGGCCTGACACTTTGCTACAACGTTATCATCCCGTCTCTTTTCCCCTTTTTCGTGCTCTCTACGCTTTTGGTGGAGTTCGGGCTTGCCGTTTACTTCGGGCGCGCGCTGGAAGGAATCATGCGCCCGCTGTTTCGACTGGGCGGCGTCTGTTCCACAGCCTTCGCGCTCGGGATTATCGGCGGATACCCCGTAGGCGCAAAAACGGCAATTTCTCTGTACCAGAAAAAGCTTTGCACCAAGGAGGAGGCGGAGCGCTTGCTCGGTTTCTGCAACAACTCCGGCCCCGCCTTTATTCTCGGTGTCGTGGGAGCGGGCGTCTTTTCCAGCAGCCGGATCGGCATCCTGCTTTATCTCGTCCATATCTTGGCCTCCGTCTGCGTGGGGTTTCTCTTCCGGTTTTCCAGAAGCGCCGGCAGGCAGTCCGGAAAACCGCGGCCTGTGACGCAGCTTGAGGTGCCCCACCTTTCTCTCGTGTTTACCGACGCCGTGAAAAACGCGTTTTTTTCCACGCTCAATATCTGCGCTTTCGTCGTCTTTTTTACCGTGCTGATTAAGCTGCTTGTCCTCTCCGGCGCATTTCCCTTTCTTACGGCTCTGATTGGAGAGCTGCTCTCTCCCATCGGGTTCACCCAAGCCTGGGCGGAGCGGCTTCTGACCGGCATTATTGAACTGACCTGCGGCGTATGGACTCTGACCGGCAGCGGAGCCATGGTCGGAAAACTGTCTATGGCGGCCTTTATGTTAGGGTGGGCGGGTTTTTCCGTCCACTGCCAGGTGCTTTCCTTCATCGGAAGCAGCGGGCTTTCCGTACGCGCCTACCTGTTCGGCAAAATTCTGCACGGCGGCATCTCCGCTTGTCTCATTCTTCTCGTCACGCGCTTTCTTACCTTTGAAGAACCGGTGGCCGCCTATCTTGCCGAGCAGGTCAGGCAGATTGCGGGGATGGATTTCCGCAGCGCGCTCATCATTACCATGATTGTCGTCTGGTCCGTCTGGGTACTGTTTCTTTTCGTTTCGGCATATATCATCAGAAAAAACAGTAGAAAACAAGAGAAAAGTATGGTATCATACCGGTATAAGCATTCCTGAGCGGCAGCGGCACGCGCCGCGGCCGTTCCGAAGCCGGGAGGATCCGCCTTGCTTTTTCGGAAAAAAATGGAGCCGCGCTGCGCTTATTGCGGCAAAGGGATCAAACTCAATGACAGCCAGATATTATGCCGCAAGCAGGGCGTGGTTTCCGCCTCGCACAAATGCGGCTCGTTTTCCTATGACCCGCTGCGACGCGAACCGCCCGTTCCCGCAGCCGTGCGCACGGACCGTCTGAAAGAAGAGGATTTTGCCCTATAAAAAACCTTTGGGAGGAGCGTTTTGCTCCTCCCTTTTTCCCGTAAACGCGGCGCGCCTTCGGATCATGCCGTTGCGCACTCCATGCTCTTTATAATTTCCTCTGCGGCCTGATCCGCTTTGTCGTGGTCTACGCGAACCTCATACAAGGCCTCGATCCGGCGCTGAATGTCCCTCACCTCCGCCAGAGCCGCTATCGCTTCTTCCTGCAACAGTTCGCTGACTCTTCGCGCAAACCTGAGCCGCGCACGGCAGGAGCGGACGAGCCCCTGGTCCGGCATTGCGTCGAACCGGATACGCCGGTACGGTTTTCCTTTGCATTTCGCGGCGGTTCCGGTTACAAACCCGAGCGAAAGTGACGGGATGAGAAGATGCTCCAGCCGCTCCGGCTGCAAAGGAGCAGGACAGGCAACCACATCGTACCCTGCCTGAACCGCTCCCNNGAAACTGTCCGCCAGCTCGTAGATCCGGGAACAAAGCGACGCGATTGTGTCCTTGCGGCATACGATACCATCTCCCGTTACGCCGCCGAGAAACCGCAGGGCTTTTTCCCCGGTCCTATCCTTTTTCCGCCCGATCTCCCGTTTCAGGATTCCCTGGGCCCTGCGGGAGATCTTATTTTTTACCGCCGAGGTATACAGCAGGGTCCGGATGTCCTCGTTCATTTCCTCCTGCGCTTTGAGACAGCGGATCACGCGCTGATAGGTTTCCCCGCGGGCTTTTGTCAGGGTTATGATCTCTTCCCGGACCTCCTGCAGCGCGTCCATATCATAACAGCAGCTCAAATCCACATACCGCTCCGCAACGCCGGGATAGAACGGTTCGATCACATGGGGCGCGCCTCCGTCGATCACCGCGCATTTTTTTCCTGGAAAATAGACCGCGTCGAGCGCCTCGGGGTCTCCGGCGCTGTGTATGTATTCGACATCCTCTCCCTTTTCAGTTTCCGCTTCCCCGACCTTTCTGATCAGCGCCGATACTCCGCTTCCCGGTCCGCCCTTCAGGATAAAAATCCGGCGCGCCTGCTCGGGGGGAAGCAATTTGTCATATAGAGAATAAAATCCTCCGGCGGTATTCGCGCCGAGGAAATAGTGTAGGCATTTGTTCGGCATACTTGTGTCCTCCGTTTCTTGTTCTAACACAGAATATGCCGCATTCGGCGACGTTGCGCTCGGTTCGGAACGCGAAAGGCAGAAAAGTCAAAGAGGCTTCCGCTTTCCGGACGGATTTGCTTTCGGCTAAAGGTTACGTTTCTGCGACCAAGCTTTCAAACCTCCCGCAAAGTACAAAATCGGCGGACAAAGGAAACTACAAGCAAAACATTTTGCCGCCGGAAATCCGCTTTGCGGTTTCCGGCGGCAAACAGAATTCATAATGGAATCTCTTCGTAAGATAACGTTCTTTCCCGTCCGGCTTTTCTATTGTCACAGAAGAACGGGCTGAAGCTGTTCTCCCCGCAGGGCGGCTTCTATCGCGTCCGGAATCAGGCTCATCTCGGCCGCAAGCGAATTCGGCTTCGCCTCCGGGTCGTCCTGCCGGAAGGGGACAAAATAGATATGCTTCCGGCAAAGCAGGGTCCCGATATTAGCCGCACTGACGCCTAAACCGTCGTTAGTCGCCACGGCAATGACCACGGGGCGTCCGTTGCGCAGATGCGCTTTCGCCGCCATGGTTACCGCGGTGTCTGTGACGCCGTGCGCCATTTTTGCCAGTGTGTTTCCCGTGCAGGGCGCAATCACCAGCACATCCAACAAACGCTGCGGACCGATCGGCTACACTTCCGTAATGCTCTTCAGCACCGGACGTCCGCAGAGGGTTTCAATTTCCGTGCGGAAGGACTGCGCGGTTCCGTACCTGCTGTCCGTTGCCGCGCTGTTTTCCGACATAATGGGAACCACGTGCTCATAGCACTTCGTCACCGTTTTCAGGGCGGCAAGCACCTTGTCGTATGTACAATAGGAGCCGCATAGGGCAAATCCCACGCGTGTCTGTTTCATAGGTTACGCTCCCAATTCATGCAGAATATTGTATATTGTGTTTCGAATAATCTTACCCGAAGTGACCGGCGCCACTCTCCCCGGCAGTGAAAGAGCCCAGATTGCTTTCACACCGAGGCTGGCGGCAGCCTCGAAGTCAATCCCGCCGGGATTTGAGGCAATATCGATACAGAGACAGTCGGGACGAAGCTCCCGGAGCCTTTGTTCCGTCAACATCCTTGCCGGAACCGTATTGACAACCAAATCATAGCTGAAAAGCCAGCCGTCAATCTGACCGATTTGTTCCGGCGCATATCCGTACGCTTCAATCCATGCAAGATCGGAATATTTTCTCGCGGCCACGCTTACCCGCGCGCCCAAAGACGCAAATCGGTGCGCCACTAACTTTCCCGTTCTTCCGAATCCTATCACGAGCACTCTTGCTCCATGAACCGTGATCGGCAGTTCTTCCAAAGCGATTTGCACCACGCCTTCCGCCGTGGGAACTGCGTTTGCCACCGCCAGCTCTTCTCTTGCAAAATAGTCGTGAATCATGAGGCCCTGTTCTCTCGCCTGTTTATGCAGCCATGCCGGGACAAGTCCGGCACAGATAATCTGTTTTTCATTGAGCAGGTCTAGCACCTTGCCTATGTCGTATGCAGCGTCGCTAAACGGCGCGTTCAGCTTCCCATCCGAAGTAATGACCGGCAGCGGCATCACCACGCAGTCGGCACCCGCAACCCGGTCGTGTGTACAGACGTTCTGTACCTGTGAATTTTCCACGGCCTGTTCCATCGCATAGGTACAGACCGAATGGCCGTCTTCCGCCAAAAGTTCCGCCAGTTTGATCTGCCTTAAATCGCCGCCCATGACACAAAAACGCAGCTTATCTTTCATACGATCCCTCACTTTCTTTCCTTCGTAAGCAAAAAGCAGAATCACCCTATTATATTCTCCGTGCCCGCTTCGGTGCCATGTCCCGGAGATCTGCGCAGCCCGGAACCCGGACGCTTCTCTCCTTCCTTTTCCGCCAATAAAAAATATCCTTCCGAAACCAAGGTTTCGGAAGGATATCGAAGATCTCCACCGGCTGCCCTTCGCTAGTCCGGACGCCGTTTGATTGCTCCGAGCAGAATAATCAGGCAAAGGGGGGCCAAAAGCAGGGCGGCGCGTCCCCCCAATGTGACGGAAAACAGGCTCAGCGCCCCGAGCCGGTCATAGCTTCCGATCAGAACGCCGGCTACGGCATCCCTTCCGACTTCCCTTGTCGTGGCGGGACTGCCATCGGCTGATACGACATAGAGGCCGCCCAATATCACGCTCTCAATCTTTTTCACGGACGTCCCGTTTTCTGTTCTCAGGAGCACAATATCTCCTTTTTGAACGGGATAGCCGCCTTCCGTTTCCCGGAAAAGGGCAAGCTCTCCCTTTTCAAGCGGCTCCGGCGTTTCCGTGCGGTTGATATAGGGAATGACGCCAAACATGGAATGGCCCCCCCGGCCGGCGCTTTGATCTCCAGCCATTGCTAGGAGATTCAGAAAGATTCCTCCAAGTAGGATAAGAATCAGAATCAGATTGATGGCCGCTGCAACCGGCCTCGTCCATTTCCTCTTGCCGTATCCGGCGTAGTAGCGTATGGCGTCGGTCCGGTAATCCTTACAGTATTCGCTCTTTTGGGAACCGGTTCTCGGCCGGTAATGCACGGGAACGGACAGGGCATGCAAAAACGGTATGAGGATAAACAGAAAAACCAAAGCGGAAAGGATCGTGTAATACCAGTTGCCCTGACCGCGGAAAAGGTAGGAAGCGTCCGTAATATTCGACGTGTCCGACATCAGTTTTCCATATCCCAACGTTTTCAGCATCAGATTGCCGGCGATATAAAGCGCCGCAGCAGCGGCGGCCGACCGGCGCGTCCCGCCCCAGAGAGAAAACATCATCAGGAAGGCCGTGATACCGAGCAGCTTCAAAATTCCGGCTAAATATACGGCATGAATCTGTCCGGGAATCATCGGGTAGTGAAAGAGCGCGGCAAAGCCCACCGCCACTGCAAATCCCACCGTATAGAAAAGGATCAGCGTAAGATAATACGCCGCCATTTTTCGGACGCAGATCGATGTTGAACGGTACCCCACTTTATTGAGCATATACCAGCGGTTGCCGCCAATCTCCCGAAACGTCACGGTATCGAATTTCACAATGATACAAACCATCAGAAGAAGCGACACGATCATTCCATAGGTAATTCCCACGGCAAAGCTGTCCCGCTGAACAAGATAGGAAAAATGATTCTGCAGGAAGCTGATATCCAGGCTAAGAAGTATCCTATGTAGGCCGAAGGAAAACACGCCGGTCAGCATACATAAAAGGAAAATTCCCAGCCTGCTGAAAAGTCCTCCCTGATGCAATTGCCGGAAGGCAAGCGACAGGTAACCGTTTTTACTCATACCGCCTCATCAATTCCTTAAATGAATTTTCAACCCTTCCCCGGTTCAATTTGACCTGTTCGGGGTACAGGCTGTGTTCGACAAACATCCGAAATAAAGCAGCCCTGTCGAAAACAATCCCCGCTTCGTTGATCAGGTAAATTTGCTCCCCGTTTACTTCGCAGCGAAAGCCCGGAAGAATCTGTTCCATTCGCCCGGCTAAAACAGGGGCATACGGGTCCGTAATGACGCAAAATACGTTGTCCTTCGAGCGAGTCAATTCTTCCACCGTACCGCAATACCCTACCTCGCCGTGCCGGATAAACAGCACATTGTCGCAGGTCATACCGATCAGCTTTGGCTGCGCGGTGGCGAGGATCAGGGCTTTCTGCTTCTCACGGGCTATCCGGCTGATCGTGCGCAGGGACTGGATTTCTTTCTGGGAAAACGAATAAGGGATGAAGTTGCATACAAGGAGAACGCTTTCGGAAAACACAGCCGTAATGAGCGCGAGGAGCAGCCGCTCGGTATCCGACAATACCCGGTCCCGGCTGCGCGCGATATGGGTCAGTCCCGCTTCCGCAAGCAATTCCAGCAGCATTTTTTGGCGCTTCGCCTTGTCCTGATACATGCGGTTTTTTCCCGTACAGAACATAAGCTGCTCCAAAACCGTCATACCGGGCAGGAAGAGGTTCGGGGCGTCGATATAAAACAGATGCGTCAGAATCCGTCGTTTTTTCCGCATGGTTCCGATGGGACCGATGCGGCAGTATCCGCTGTAATATGGCCGCATATTTCCGATAATCTGGCAGAGGATATCCGCCTCATGGTCATTTCCGGCGGCGATACCCCAAACCTGTCCGCAAAACACCTCCAAGGAGATATTCCGGAGAAGCGGGCGCATTTCTCCCGATTCCCTGATTTCCATTTCGGACGAAGTCACTTCCCGCAAACAGACAATGGATTCTGCTCGCGCTTCTAGCCCGCGATTTTCCTGCGATGAGAGGATCCCGGACGTTTCTTTTGCCGGCGTTATGGGTTCCATATTCATCCCCCTTGCCTAAGATTGCCACAGGTCGTTTCAGTTCGCTGAAAGGAGTTTTTAGCAGCCCGGCAGAACCCCTCACTTCGCCAGCTGGTCCAGACGATCCGTATCTTTCAGGTGAATTACGCCTCTGGCCAATGAAACCAAACCTTCCGATTGAAAATAGTTGAGCATTCTGGTCACAACCTCCCGGGCGGTGCCTAAATGGCGGGCAATCTCTTCATGCGTCAGATAAAGGTCGGCGCTTTGCTCGATGATGGATTGTTCCATTAAAAATGCCGACAAGCGGCTGTCAAAACTTTTAAACATAATCTGTTCCAACAGCCACATGACGTCGGAAAACCGGGAGGCCATCAGGGAATTGGTATAGCGGGCAACGTGGATGGAATGATCCATCAGCCACTCGTAAACCGCAGTCGGGATCAATATTGCTTCCGTATCCTTCTCGGCCTGCACATAGACGTCAAACTGCACGTCGGACATGATGCAGGAGGCGGAAAACAGGCAAAGGTCCCGTTCAAACAGACGGTATAAGGTAATTTCCCTTCCGCTCTCGGAAAGCAGGTACACCCTGACTTGCCCGCTCATCACAATGTACAGGCCCGAACAGGTTTCGGACCCTCTGTGAAAGGTTTCCCCCCGTTGAAACCGGCGCACTACGGCTGATTTTTTTAGTTTTTCCTGCTGCGCGGTTTCCAGCCTGTCCCAAAAAGTCAGCATGGATTTCAACTGCGCTCCAATGTCCATTTTCTTCCCTCTTTCGTTCCACGGCGTTGTCTAAGGCCGCGGATATCCGTAGGATTGTCGGTGATAACCTCGAGGACAGTATAACATAATAAACGTTTCGTGCGTGATAAAATCACTGTTTTTTGTTCTGTTTCGGGTATACTGTTAACAAAAATAACACGGAGGAACTTACCATGTCAGCTTTAACGATAACAAAGAACAATTTCGAGGCCGAGGTCATCCACTCTCCCGTTCCCGTTCTCTTAGACTTCTGGGCCGGATGGTGCGGCCCCTGCCGCATGATCGCCCCGATTATCGAGACAATCGGTGAGGAGCTTCAGGGCAAAGTCAAGGTAGGCAAGATTAACGTAGACGAGCAGCCGGAACTGGCCGCACGTTTTGGAGTCATGAGTATTCCGACCCTTGTCGCGATGAAGGACGGAAAAATATCCGCGACCAAAGTAGGGGTCCGACCCAAGGAGGATATCTTAGGGATGCTAGATGTCTAACAAATACCTCCGGGAGATGCAAACCTAAACTTCCGCTTTCCGTTCAAAAATGCCCCCGCCGGCTGCCGACCGGCGGGGGCATTTTCATCCGTTTATGTTTCCGGAATACGACACTTTTGCAGAAACCGCGCAATGGCATCCTCTTCTTCCGCGCGGTTTACACCGAGCCTGCCCAAACGGTCGCAGAGGCCGAGCAGAGCAACCTCTTCCACGTCGGTCTCCCGCTTCATCCCTTCCATGTCTGTAAAGCGCATATCCTTGACTACAAACAGGATCTGCATATGCCAGCGGATCAAGGCGCATACCTTCGCGACAAAGGGATTGCCGCACCCAAATTCCCGCAGAAACTCCCCCGCCAGCTCCGCTCCTAATTTTTCGTGTCCATATGCGGTAACTCTTCCGTTCCG
>DCTG01000181.1:334-1194 GCA_002329245.1 Clostridiales bacterium UBA1446 | reverse complement strand
CATTGCCGCCTCGTCCACAACGAGCATGGTATGATTCCATACGTTTCCCTCAGGATGGTGCTTTTGCGACTGACCGGTATGTTTGAGCTTCTCAAGCATCCGGAAGGGATATTCTTGAAAAAGCGAATCTTGACCTATCTTCTCCAGTTCCTTCGACGGCTGCTCTTCCCGCATCAGGACGCAGTCGATTTTTTGAAACAACCGCAACTTTTCCGTCATCGTCTCCATCTTTTCCACTCCAAATCCGGCTCCTTAGCCCCCAAAGTGTCCCCGCGTTTATATGGAAGCATCTTTCTCCCCTAGTGTTGCTTTGTCCGACGAAATTATACGGCGTCTTCAATCAGAATTGCCCGGTTTTCCATGAAAACCGGGCAATTCGAAGGTTCAGTCTTACAGCTTTCCGAGCACCGTTTGAATGCGTTCCATAGCCGTCGGAATGCGCGATGCGTCTCCGAAGGCGGAAAAACGGATATATCCCTCGCCGCACGGCCCGAAGCCCGCCCCCGGCGTGGCCACAACGTTCGCCTCCCGCAAAAGCAGGTCGAAGAAGCTCCAGGAATCCATACCGTCCGGCGTTTCCGCCCAGATGTATGGAGCATTCTGACCGCCGAACACGGAAAGCCCCGCTTTTTCCAGCCCCGCGCGAATGGTTTTTGCGTTGTTCAAGTAATACCGGATGTCCGCGTTCGTCTGTTCCATACCCGCTTCGGTGTAAACGGCGGCAGCGCCGCGCTGAACGATGTAGGCCACTCCGTTAAACTTTGTGCTCTGGCGCCTGCTCCACATCGCGTGAAGCGACAGCCCGTCCCGTTTGAGTTCTTTCGGAATCACCGTAAAGCCGCAGCGCGTGCCGGTGAAGC
>DCTG01000181.1:0-284 GCA_002329245.1 Clostridiales bacterium UBA1446 | reverse complement strand
ATAAAGGCCTCGTAGGCCGCGTCATACAGCAGAACCGATTCGTTTTCCAGCGCATATTTTACCCATGCATGCAGCTGTTCCCGCGTCGCCACCGCGCCGGTTGGATTGTTTGGGAAGCAGAGATAGATGAGATCGGCCCGCTCCTTCGGCGGCTCCGGGATAAAGCCGTTCTCCTTTACACAGTTCATATATATAAATCTGCTCCAGCGCGCTTTCTGGGAGTCCCAGTCCCCCGCGCGGCCCGCCATGGCGTTGGTGTCCGCGTAGACAGGATAGACGGGGTC